>CAVAON010000069.1:0-10241 GCA_963590215.1 Anaerovoracaceae bacterium
GTTCATATTTGCACTCTCCTTTGGGTATGTTTGAACACAATTAACCGCTAATGTCGATACTTTTAGCTACTTAACAGTTCCTCCTTTACAATCGATATTTCAAAATCCGACAGATAGATTTTAGCACAACAAAAGACAAAAAACAACACTGCGCCTTTAGGGTGCAGTGCGTTCAAACTATGTATTTTATATTATAAAGGAATTACTTCTGTATCTGCTTTAATATCAAGAGCTGCAGCATAATCAAGATACTTGTCGCATTCTTCATATGTAAGCATATCTGATGAGATTAAACCTGTCTGAGTATAGTCGTCATTTACAAACATCTTTGTAAACAGTGAACCACACTGACCTGTCAGATACTGTTCGCCAGTGATACCAGCCTTTTCGAAGCTTTCTACACAACCAGGAGCATAAACGTAAGTTTCAATCTTAACTTTTTTGCCGTCTTTCATACCTGTTGCTTCTGTTACGAAAGCACCTTCGTCTTTTACAAGACCTTCATCAAGGATTTCCTTGATTTCATCATGATATTTAGGAGCAGGAGGAATATGGGAAACGATAACATCAAACGGTACAAATGTATGTCCCTTGTATGTTTCCTCTTCTCTGTTTAATAAGCCTGCTCTATAAAGAGGTGTAGCAAAATCAATACCTACTCCGCCATACTTGAAGTTAATATTCTTAGCGCCTTTGTAGTGAGTATCCTTGTTGATTCCCATATAAACTGTCTCGTCATGTGCATGCTCTACTAATGTAACTTCTTTTGCACATCCTTTGAAGAGTCTTGTTACAGGCAGTGAATGAGGCTCTGTTTCAACCATAACACCGTCTTTGAGTGCGAATGTCGGGTCTGTCATGTCTGATAATGCTGTAAACGGTGACCACCAGAAAGGAAGGAATCTCTTAGCTTCAACGCCTTCATATACCATCATAAGGATGTCGTCGCAGGTGTCGAGAAGCTGCATGTTTTTCTTGGTTACAACGCACATCAGTCCAGGAGCCGAGCCTGTACCTATTATAGCCATTTTGCCTATCTCAGCGAATCTCTTGCCATAATCATCGTACAATTTCTGTACACAATCCGGCCACCATTCATACCACTGACCGTCAAGTACATCTGTTGCCGCAAAATCCTGATAATTTGCTTTTACTTTCAAAGCTGCCTCTAAAACATTCTGACCAAACTTGATAGGAAGCGCATTTACGATAAGATCAACGCCTTCGCCTGCTTTGGCAATACTGTCAATATCGTTGGCATCAATATAAGTACCCTCGGCTTTTTTAAGAATTTTAACTAATTCATCTACAGCCTTGTGGTCTGCATCTGCACATATAATTTTTTCAACATTTGGTTCTTCGTCCATTCTCTGTGCAACTGTTGAGCCCTGTGCTCCAACGCCTACGATTAATATTTTTTTACCCATTTTACTTCACACCTCACTTAATTTCGAAAATGGTTTTCTGAATATTTTTAATTGAGCGCCCTTTGTAATAATATTATAGTCATATAACCATAACCAAAACCATAGACATTTTATCACTGTTTCGATATAATTATATAAAAAAACGACTATAAACGAGGTTTTTATGTTAATATCACAGGAAAAAATAGATTTAATCAAAGGAACCCCGATGGGGATTAAGGTATATAAAGCGCTTCACGAACCGGCGCATTTTCACAGCGACTGTCTGGAGGTTGTTTTTTGTACTAAAGGCAACATAAGCATCAGAATCGCATACGAGGAGCTGACCGTAAAGGAAGGCGAAATAATCCTTATAGATACTGATGATGTCCATTGCATATATTCTGATGAGGATAACCTGCTGATTTCTTTTTATATAGACCAGACCTCGGAGCTGTTTGGCAACAGTGATCTTGTAAATATGTCCTTCGTATGTCACAAGGGAGAAATACATCCTTCAATGGAAAAAAAGATAGACTATATGCACAAGCTTCTGCTTACTATGTTTTACTCATACATTTCTCCGAGATACACTGAGGCTGAAAAAAAAGATCTCATAAACAGAATCGCCGTGCAAATTATGAACATAGTGCAGGAAAATTTCTCGGTATTTTACTGGATGAATGACCCCAACCAGTTCCCAGATGATGCCAAGGCCAGATTTGAGCATATATTTGCATATATCTACAAAAATACAAAAGGGCGCATGACCATCGAGGAGCTGGGAGCACTGGAGCATATAAACCCCAACTATTTATCGCAGTTTCTCAAAAAAACATCATTTCTGGGACTTCGCGGACTGAGAACATATATCAGAGTATACAAAGCAGAGCTTTTACTGCTTACAACGGATTTGAGCATTACCGACATATCATATCAGTGTGGGTTTTCAGATCCCAAATATTTTTACCGTGCATTCAAACAATGGTACGGGCATACTCCTCTCAATCATCGGAAGCTTTACAGAGAATATGCTCTAAACAATATTGACAACAGGGAAATAGATATAGCAGAGATAAGAGATGAGCTTGATGACCTGATTTCATATTATCAGGCGGAGCTTCAGCTCAAACTGTCTGACATCAAATAATATCCTGTTAAATGACACGGTTATATGATATACTTTTGAGACAAACCTTTTTAGGAGCAATAAATGTTTTTATCCAATAATTTTTATAACTTCCTGTACATTGCAGTAATAATTCTGAGCGGGATCACATTTTCGCTGACCTTAATACTCAGTGCAAGAGAAAAAGACGAAAAACACAAAGCCCTGTATCTGTTTACAGCTGCAGTGTTTGTTTTTATGATTATAGATTTCATAGTATACTACTATCTTGACGAAAGCGCCTCGGGCCGGATTGTTTTTGCTATGATTACCATTTCGGATATTATGTTCTGCGCTGTTGTTACAGCATGGGTATATCTGCTTCTGGTACTGTCTGATATGCAGCATAAAATATCAATGAAGCCTGTCATACTGATTTCTGTCGTTTATGAGATTTTATCTCAGATTCTCTCGATTGCGCTTGGCAGATTTGACTCGTTTATGCTTCATGTTCAGAGCGGAGCCGGCAAGGTGATACTGCAGATACTCAGCATTTCATACAATCTGATGATAATCGCCATAGGAATTGCATGCATGGCGGCTCTTTTTAAAAAATTCCGAAAAAATGTCGGCAGATCGGCAGCTCTCACATTATCGGCAATTATGATAGGTTATATGCTGTGGATTATATACTGGGACTACAGCGTCTGGTTTGAGCTTGAGGACAACCTGATGTCAATATATGCGATGGATCCAATTCTCCTCATTGCTGCAGTATTCAGCTGTGCCCTCATATACTATTTTTACAAAAAAGACCCGCTGAAGCTCAGAGAAAAACAGATTGCAACTGTAGATGCCATTGCTGTCATATCCGAAAAATACGGACTTTCCCAAAGAGAAAAAGATGTTATAGAGCTTCTTAATTCGGGGCTCAGTAACCCACAGATTGCAGAGAAGCTGTTCATATCCGAAAACACAGTCAAAAGACACATCAACAGCATATTCAAAAAAACAGGCACATCAAACAGGCATGAAGTGCTGTTCAAAATTGCAAATACAGATAAGCTGGATATATAGAGAACGAACGAAAAATGGAGCCTAAAGCAAGTAGTTGCGGCAGGCTCTTTTTTGTTTTCATGAATAATTGCGTGAAAAAAAAGAATTGACAGAAAACTCGACGAGTGGTACTGTTGTTACAGAAATCATTATATATTTTAACGAGGAGGAGTAAAAATGAAAAGAAAATTACTGACATGCATAACAGCATTGGCAGTGACAGCTACAATGTGCTTCACAGGTTGCGGCAGTAGCAGCAACGGTGAAGTAAGTCTTGATTCAGACCTGTCAATGACAGCCGATGTTGAGAAGTATGCAAATGCGATTGATATGGAGTATGCATACAATCTGACAGAAAAACTCGCTTATGACGAAGAATATTGGGACTGTGAACTGGGCTGGAGAACAGCAGGCTCTGACGCAGAACACAGATGTGCTGATTTCCTTGCAGAGGAAATGGAAGCTATCGGGCTTACCGATGTTGAAAAAATCGCAACTACAGTTGACAAATTCCAGTTCAACGATTCAAGCTTTACTATCGAAGGAACTGAAATAGATCTGATGCCAGCGGCATATCAGTGCACAGGCACAGATGAAGACGGTATCACAGCCGAAATCGTTAACGTAGGTACAGGCTTTGAGTCTGACTATGACGACCTTGATGTTGAAGGCAAAATAGTGCTTGCACAGGTAGACCAGTCAAATGAATCATGGATTGACGGATACATCAGACAGGCAGATGAAAAAGGTGCAGTTGCCCTTGTAAGCTATGCAAACAGCGGCTATGGCGAGCTCAATGAGGATACTGTCAACGTACAGGATATATGCTGTGATGATATAATTCCTACAGTTGCAATAAGCTACAACCAGGCACAGGAAGTTATAGAAGCAATAGAAGCCGGCAACAATAAAGCTACTCTTATGGTAGATGCAGACTTTGAACCAGGCGAAGGCACAACTTACAGTGTTGTTGGATATATCAAGGGCAAATCATCAGATCAGCAGATAATGCTGTCAGGACATTACGACAAATACTGGTACGGATTCCAGGATGACTGCGCTGCAATAGGTATGGACTTTACTATAGCAAAAGCTATGATAGATTCAGGATATGTTCCTGAAAACGATATAGCAATTGTTGCACATGGTGCAGAGGAATGGGGTGCTACAGGCGCTCAGTATGACTGGACAACAGGTGCATGGGGCGTAATCGACAAGGAAAAACCTGAATGGGCCAAAACAACAATAGCAATGCTCAACTGCGAGCTTCCTGCATTTGAACCTCAAGACAAAACTCTGAGAGTTTCATGCGTTCCTGAATTCGGAACAATGAGCAAAAAACTTATTGAGGAGTCAGGTATTGTTCCAACAACAGATATCACACTTGATGCAGAGCCTGTCGATTCAGGCAATATGGAGGACGGCGTTTCCTACAGATGGCACGGAGTACCATACTTTATAAACGGATTCCTCGGCGACCAGTTCATGTGCCAGAGATATCACACAACTGAAGACAGCAAAGATACATGGTCAGAAGAAACAATGCTTGGAAATCTCTACTGGTATGGTGCATATGCAATATATATCGACAAGACTCCTGCTCTTGAGCTTGATATGACTCAGACTTGTGATCGTCTCGAAGCAGACCTGAATGATGAAATTGCAAAAGAAGCTGATGTTGATGTTGAAGCATACAAGGCTGCTGTTGCCGACATGAGAACTGCTGCAGAAGCATATAATGCAAAAATTGCCGAAATAAATACAGCTTATGAAGAGGCTGCCACAGCAGGCGATGATACAGCAGAGATCAGAGCACAGGGCGTTGAACTGAACCAGCAGACACTTGAAGTTTTCGCAAAAATTCAGAAATGCTTCTTTGAAGCAACTACTGAGGGTGTATCATACGGTCATGTAACACTTAACTCTAATGTGGAGACTCTTGAAGCAGCAATCAGTGCTCTTGAAAACAAAGAACTTACTAATGACGATGAGACTGGTGCTGTAGATGTTCTGTACGGATTAAACGGCGGTCTGGAATATGACTATTACATATTCGGAATCAAAGGTTCAGATGACATAATGAAAATGTATGACCAGGATTACATCTCCACAGACAAAACTTTCTGGGGAACAGATACTATGCCTCCTATTCTTTATACAGGACATACAACTCATGATCTTGTAAAAGCTGCAGAGGCAGGCGAAGAACCTGATTATGAAGCAGCAATCAAGGTTTACAAAGAAGCTCTGTCTGACACACTTGGATATATCAAATCATATGCAGATGATGAAGTTAAAGACATGGCTAAAGTAAGCAAGCTAATGAAATAACAACAATAATGTTTGCAAGAAGGCTCTTTCATGGAGCCTTCTTTTTGTGAGAAAACCTTTTCGTTTAAAACCAATCGTTCCACTTACTATTTTGCAGTTCGCACTTACATGTTTGCGTCAATTGCGAATTCTTAGAAAATTAACACCCTTGTGCTATTGCCAAACAGGATAAATAAATGATATATAGTTTATATAAGACGTTTTGAGTGCCCTTTTGAAACGTCGGTGGAATGAGTCTTATGCATTCTACCCTGCAATTATATATTATTCATTCTTCTAAGGAGGTAAAAAAATGAGTCAGCATACACAAGGTGTAGCAGGACTGAAAAAACATGATATTAAAGTATCAGGAATAGTTTTCATGCTATATTGTCTTGTTGGTGCAGGAGCTTTTGGTATTGAAGAAATAATACCGGCATCAGGTCCCGGCATGACATTAATTCTTTTAATAGTTTTCCCTATTATATGGGCATATCCTATCAGCAATCTGGTTGCCGAATGCGGTGCAATCTTACCGTCAGAAGGCGGTGTATACGTATGGGCAAAAGAAGCCTTCGGTGAATTCTGGGGCTTCCAGACAGGCTGGTGGGCAACAGTGTCCACATATATCTGCAATGGTACATATGTTGCACTGGTTGCAGGTTATGTAAGCCAGATGATACCTATGAGTGATCTTGCCATACAGGCAGTCAAAATAGGTATGATTCTCATATTTACAATCATAAATCTTTTGGGCCTTAAAGAAGTCGGACAGGTAAGTACAATTCTTTCCATCCTCATAGTTATGGCGTTTGCGCTAGTTGCAATAGTTGGATTTATTAACTGGCAGACTAACCCTATGGAGCCTATGATGCCAGAAGACTACGGCATCATAGATGGTGTAGGCGGAGGCATCTGCATATGCATATGGATGTATTGCGGATACGAATGTATTTCTAATATGGGTGGAGAGGTTAAAGATCCTCAGGTAATCCCTAAAGGATTAATGATAGCAATGCCACTTGTAGCACTTACGTATGTACTCCCTACTCTTGGCGGACTTGCAAGTCTTCCTGCAGGAAGCTGGGAACTGTGGTCAACAGACGGCGGTTTCAGCGGTGACTCAATAGGGTATGCAACAATCCTTACAACTCATCTTGGTCAGGCTTGGGGATACGTATTCCTTCTGGTTGCTATCATATCACAGTGTGCGATTTTCAATACATATCTCGCATCGGGATCAAGAGGCTTCTTCGTACTTGCAGACGATCACCTTTGCCCACAGTTCATGGTAAAGGTATCAAAGAAAAGAGGAGTTCCATATATCGGCGTTTTATCGCTCTCAGTAGTAACACTTATCCTCTGCCAGTCAGATTTCACTACATTGGTTAGTATGGAAGTTGTATTTATTCTTGCAATATATATAATTATTCCTCTTGCTGTACTCAAGCTGAGAAAGAAAATTCCTCTTGAAAAGAGAGAAGAAAGAGGACTTTACTATATCAAAGGCGGCAAACCTGCAATGGTATTCTATGCGGGATTTCCAATGGCGATAGCAATATTTGCGCTGATTATCAACGGAACAGATTACCTTGCAGTAGGATTACTCGCACTGCTCAGCGGCCTTGTGGCATACATCATCTTCAAGATTGTATTTGGCGGCCTTGCTGTTACAGATCCTGAAGGTAATCCTGTAAATTCCAAGACAAAGCTTGCTGTCGGTGATACAGTAAGAATCGGTGTGTTCCTTATATGCTCCGGAGTACTGTCATTCTTTGGTCAGTTCTGGCTCAAATGGTATGAAATCGACTACGGGGAATGGGGACCTGATGATTATGACATGTTCTCAAATTGTATTCCTCAGGTGCTTGAGCTTCTCAAATGGCTTGGCCTTGCCGCAATTATAATTGGAATAATTCTTGCAATTGTAGGCAAGAAAAAAGATACTCCACTGCCTGAAAAGGAAGTAGATATAGATGTTCTTATGGACAAATACCTCAACGAGGAAAAACACGATTTATAGATAAAACATAAATGCAAAGCTGCAGCCGCAAGGCTGTGGTTTCGCTTTTTGGAGATTTCTCTATTCTTTGTGCAGCATAGCAAGTGAAAATAACCTAACAAAAAAACGCCTGGCTTTCAGGCGTTTCCGTTTCTCTATCTTATATCTCCTTCATCTTTTGCAAGATGGTATTTCCGTTTTTCTATATACATGTTTGCATCCATGTCTGCAAGGAAGGTTTCCACATTTGCGTCACTTCCCAGTCTGGCCTGTCCCATAGCTGCACTCAAAACAAAAGGTGCTGACTCTGATTCGTTGAACTTTTGAATATTCCTGTCTATTGCTTCCATTGTCTTGTCTACCTGTTCCTGGCTGACATCAGACATCAGGATTACGAATTCATCACCTGCATAACGGATTGGCATAGCACCTTCCGGCACTGAACTGAAAATAATGTCACTTAATGTACGTATAGCATGATCACCCTCACTGTGACCAAGCTTGTCATTGATTTTTTTGAGGTCGTTGATATCCATCATAATTCCATATAGTGATTTGCTGTTTGCTATATCTCTTTTGGCAAGTATTTCACTCAGATATCTCCTGTTATAAAGCCCCGAAAATGCATCCGTCATCAGATTTTCAGAATCTGCTTTCATCTGAACGAATATCATCGCAATTGCAACAGAAATCCATGAAGTTGAGATTCCATAAAAAGTGCCATGAATAATCACTCCTGCAAGGCACGGCCCAATAAAATAATGTACCGGAAAGAAATCCAGCCTAAATACTTGTCTTTTGGAGCTGTATACCAGTAAAATACTATATACGAAATAGATAAGGAGAGTTACATATCCTATGACAACACACGGTCCTCTCTGATATACATTGTCCTGTGAGACCATGAACATAAAATTTGTCCCAAATGCATTGTAGATAAGAGCTATCACCTCAACAGCCCATGGGATCATAACGAATTTAATGCTACGGAGTGTCTTTTGATAGCTTCGATGTACATGCAAATCAACATAGAGACACCAAAGAACCCCTATACTCACTGTTCCGGCAAAAGAAAGACTGTTGGAAGCATAATTCATAATGCGCCCACCTGCAACAGGTTTGGCATCTACTACAAATGATATGATTTCAATTACAGCCTCGACCAATACAATAATTGCCATCAGATTGAATATCTTGTCCTCTGTCTGAACTCTTTTTCTGTTTTGGCGTCTGCAGTCAAGCAGGAATATCATCATCAGAAACGCTATTCCGTTTGCTATGATTATCTCTCCTAAATTAATCACTGCCTGTCTTCCCCCTCTATATTACAAAAGATCAGCAGGCTTTGAAGTTATACTTCAAATAACTGCTTAATCTATGCTATCATACATTCGCAATCTTAACAACTATAACTTTTGCCTTCCCCTATAATTACATAGTCGATGCTGATTGCCCACAAAGCAGAAACCTGAACCCAGGAACTGAATGAAATTCCGAATATGGTCGATAATTTCCTTTTCAAGAACTCGTTCGTCCAAATCCTCCGGGTCTGACAAATCAAGCTCCTCAGTGTTGATAAAATCCAAGAAATACTCATCCTTGAACATCTGAATCGCCTTGACATATTGCTTATCGTTTGACATGGTCATTGAGAAGTTGTTAGGTAAGCTGCCTTGATGGTTATAGAGATCTTCCTTCAGTCTAGCCCGCAAAGCAACCTTACTCCAATGAGCAGACGCACACTCCCTAATATAGAAAAGTCGTTCGTCAAATGTCTTCGCTTTGCGAATAATTTCCATATGATGCGTAAGGCTGATAGATGTAAATGCATCCATAGGAAAATCGCTAACCGCAGCTATTGAATTTGATATTGGCAGAGGAAAACCCTCGCAATACAGGCAATTCTTCACGCAAGCGTGCACTAATTTCGTATATTGCTCCAGTTCCCCATGTGCCTTTTCTGGAATTGTTAGAAACATATCCACCAATGCTATAGTACAGAAAAGCATCTCCGTGTTTGTGCTCTTTGCAGCTCTGTTTTGACTGTTCAGAATAGCCGTTTTTATCGTTTGAACAGCTCCAGATATTTGTCATTCATGACCTTTACTCCTTATTCAATATAATCTCAAATTTGCATACCCTCAGTCACGGCTAATGCCGTGCCAACTTCACTTCAGGGGAGCCGAGAATAAGCTCTAGAACTTACGGCATGTATACTTGCAATTCTTAAGCTCGGTCTTAGCTACCAGCTTGCCGCTTGCATCGTATACGCGAACCTGTACCTTGTAGTAGTATCTGGTTCCCTTCTTGCCTACTGTATTGATAAACGTATCTGTATCTTTTTCAATCCTCTCCTTAT
>CAVAON010000070.1:0-9935 GCA_963590215.1 Anaerovoracaceae bacterium
GCTACATTTTCAATGCAGAAAATAGCAAATTCTAATTCTCTGCTGCCACACTGACATTCTTCTTTTTTCATCTTGTATGCAGACCTCCTTTTGCCAAATTGATGTAACTCACTTATTTTTTGCGTTATCTTCCAACTCTAATGTGCCTTAATGTCATGTTCTCAGCAAAATCCAGGTATGCTGTAACCATACGGTTAAGCTGCTTCATCTCATCCTGACTCAGATAATTCTTGGCAACTGTAACGTCACTTTTCTTAATCTTACCCTCCGGAGCATCTGCCCAGGTGGTTAATCCCATATGCTCCTTTATATGATCATATCAGCTCCGCCGCCGTATGTCCATGAACCGCGTAATGCATTTTATTCTAGACGGTCGCGTAAAATCTTTTCGTTGTTGCAGATTTTTTATCATAATCAATAGCTGTAGCATACAGATTGGTAATCTTCTGATAGAACTTTCTTTCGCTGGTACGAATTTCACGGATGCGCTCTAACTGCTCATCAAAATACTTTTCAGTCAGATACGTTCCACGCTTCAGACATTCATCATCCATAACCCAGTCTTTGATGGTGTAGTCCTTTACAATACTGTTTGCCCACTTACGGAATTGCACTGCTCGCTCATTGTTCACCTTGAAACCAACGGCAATAATCATCTGTAGATTATAATGATTTGTTTCTCGCCAAACCTGACGACTGCCCTCTGTTTGAACTATCCGGAAATTCCGGATAGTTGAATCTTCCTCAAACTCCGAATCGGAATAAATCTTCTTAATATGTTCATTGATTGTACGAACATCTACATCATACAATGTGGCCATCATCTTCTGCGTCAGCCATATATTTTCATCCTCGTAGCGCATTTCAACGCTGTCCTGCTGATCACCCACAGAGGCAACATAGGTTAGATATTCCGCTGCGCTGGAACGGATGGTTATCTCATCTTTTTTCTTTGCCATATAAATCACCTTTTAATTCTGTACCTTAGACAGCAAACAGACCGCCTCAATATGCTTTGTCATAGGAAAATTATCAAAGGCTTTGATCTTCTTAACCTCATAGCCATTCCCCTGTATATACCTAAGGTTGTCTGTAAGACTCTTTGGATTACATGATATATATACTATCTGTTTCACACCATAGTCAAGTATTTTACCAAGAGCCTTAGGTTGTATCCCGACTCTTGGCGGATCCACAACAATCACATCAGGCTTTTTGTCAAGACTCTCCAGCACCTCAAAAACATCACCTGCAATGAATGTACAGTTATCAAGACCATTAAGCCTTGCATTCACCTTCGCGGATTCAACAGCCTCCGGAACAAGCTCAACTCCCGTAACAGTCTTGGCTTTTAATGCCAGTGCCTGCGTAATTGTACCTGTGCCGCAATAAAGATCAAAAACATTCTTGTTCTCAAAATCATCTATAAGGGATATTGCTTCTGTATAAAGTCTCTCTGCAGCCTCCACATTGGTCTGAAAAAATGAGAATGCACTCACTTTGAAATCAAGCCCCATTATTTTTTCCATATAGTAATCTCTTCCCCACAAGACTTTGAGCTCATCACAATATACTGCATCAGCAAGCCTGTCATTGACAGTTCTTAGCACTCCGACAACTTTGTTGTCAAGTTCAAGGCCTGTAACAAGGTTCACAAAAGCATTGTCATCAAAGCTTTCCTGAGATGATGTGACTATATTGACAAGTAGCTCTCCTGTACGCACACCATGGCGTATAATGAGATTTCTGAGAAGGCCTTCGTGACTTTTTTTGTGATAAAATCCATATCCTCTGCCCTGGCAGAATTCAAGCACTGCGCTTAAAATTCTGTTGAAATCTTCTGGAACAAGCTGGCACTCATCAACAGTAACAATAGACATAAAATGCTTTTTTCTGTGCATACCAAGGCACAGCGGCCCGTCCTTAACTGTATCTCCAAAGGTATATTCCATCTTGTTGCGGTATCTGTATTGCGAAGGGCTTCCCTGTATACCCGAATACTCCCCCACTTTTATTTTTTTGCTTTCAAGCAGCATGGAAACCTCGTTTCCTTTCTCTGCAAGCTGCTGCTCGTATGGCTTGCCCTGATGAATGCAGCCTCCGCATAATTCTCTATGTTTACATATCTCCATTAAAATCTTCCGTACTTTCTGTAGAATTCTTCTTTGTATTCAAGGAATCTGTCCTCCTCAATGCTCTCCCGTATATTCCTCATCATATTTATAAGGAAGTGCAGATTGTGATTTGACAAAAGCATCGATGAAAGCATTTCATCTGCCTTGAACAGGTGTCTTAAATATGCCCTCGAATAATTCCGGCATGTATAGCATTCACATTCAGGGTCAAGAGGTGTAAAATCCCTTTCGAATTTCGCATTTTTGATATTCAATCTGCCATGGCTGGTCATAGCCATACCATGCCTTGCTATCCTTGTCGGAAGCACGCAGTCAAACATATCAACCCCGCGCTCTACTCCCTCAAACAGATAATCCGGTGTGCCCACGCCCATAATATATCTTGGTTTGTCCTCAGGCAGATAATCGACACAGCCACTGAGGATTTCAAGAAACAGTTCTTTTGGTTCTCCCACGCTTAATCCTCCGATTGCATATCCTGGGAGATCCATATCAACGATAGCTTTGGCACTTTGTTTTCGAAGATCCGGATACATGCCGCCCTGCATTATTCCAAACAGAGACTGCTTCTCTGTGTTTTTGTGGTATGCCTTACATCTTTCAAGCCATCTGTGAGTTCTCTCCATCGACGGCACTATATACTCTCTATCTGCAGGATACGGTGCACACTCATCAAATGCCATCATAATATCTGAACCCAATGCATTTTGTATCTCCATCGATTTTTCGGGTGAAAGCATATGCTTTGAACCATCTATATGAGATCTGAATTCGGCACCCTCCTCAGTTATTTTGCGCAGAGGTCCAAGGCTGAAGACCTGAAATCCTCCGCTGTCTGTAAGTATAGCTCTATCCCAGTTCATGAATTTGTGAAGCCCTCCTGCCTCTTTTACAATTTCATGTCCAGGTCTCAGATACAGATGATAAGTATTAGAAAGAATTATCTCTGCTCCCATATCGGATACCTGTTCAGGCCTCATAGCCTTAACTGTGGCCTGGGTGCCTACAGGCATAAAAACAGGAGTCTGTATGTCTCCGTGAGGCGTATGAACTATACCTCTTCTTGCTTTTGTTCTCTTGTCTTTTTTTAGTAATTTATAGGTAACTGCGTCCTTACTCATTGTATTTCCTTCCTATATAATCAGCATTGCGTCTCCATAAGAGAAGAATCTGTATTTTTCTTTAACTGCGATATTATATACCCTCAGTATATCTTCTCTGTTATATAATGCCGATATGAGCATCAGTAGTGTGGATTTGGGCAGATGAAAGTTAGTGATAAGACTGTCTGTGATCTTGAATTTATATCCCGGGTATATAAATATACCTGTCGAACCTGATTTGGCAGGCACTATAAATTTACCAAGCTCATCATCAAATACAGCAGCACTTTCAATTGTCCTTGTCGAAGTAGTTCCTACAGATACAATTCTGCCGCCTTCCCTAATTGTTGAATTTATAATTTGCGCGTTCTCCTCATCAATGGAATATTCCTCAAAATGCATCTTGTGATCCTCTATATTGTCACATTTGACAGGTCTGAACGTACCTATTCCCACATGCAAAGTAACATAAGCGATTTTGACTCCCATTTCCTTTGCTTTTTCGAGAAGCTCTTTTGTGAAATGAAGTCCTGCTGTAGGTGCTGCAACTGATCCGTTTTTTTTGGAATATACAGTCTGGTAACGTTCCCTGTCCTCAAGCATACTTTCTCTTTCTATATATGGCGGTAGAGGCATTTTGCCAAGCTCTTCAAGTATCTCAAGAAATATTCCTTCATATAAGAATTCAACAAATCTGGTGCCGTCATCACCATAATCAAGTACCTTTGCTTTAAGTGGTGCAGCATCTTCAATTTCCTGCATCATATGCGATTTAACTTTAGATCCTTTGGAGTCGCACCCGGAAATATATCTGTCCGCATCTATTCCAAAGAGTATAACATCATCCTTTTTTACCTTTTTGCCCGGTCTGACCATGGTTTCCCAAATATCACCGTTTTTGCGTTTGATAAGGAGAAATTCAACCTTTGCACCAGTTGATGCTTTAACTCCAAAGATTCTTGCCGGTATTACTCTGGAATTATTGAGAACCAGGCAGTCTCCCGGCTGTAAATATTCAAGGATGTTATAGAAATGTCTGTGCTCTACATTTCCTGTGTGCCTGTCTACAACCATCAGCCTTGAATGGTCTCTTTTGTCTGCAGGAAACTGAGCTATAAGCTCTTCCGGCAGGTTATAATCAAAATCATTAATATGCATAAATTTATCCTTTTGTTTTTGCTTTCAGTTTTTCGATGGTTTTACTAACCAGTTCTATCTTTTGACGGCACAGGCTTTCGGCTTCGGCAGTACTTTTGCCTGATGCAAATATATAAGCTTTGAGCTTTGGCTCTGTTCCTGATGGTCTGATATATACTGTACTGCCGTCATTAAAGCTATATTTGAGAACATCCGCCTGTAAAGAATTATCTTCTCCGCATTTGTAATCTGTAATCTCGCCATCAAAAATATTCTTGTCATCACGAAGCAGATTCATAAGCTCATTAATTCTGGCTTCTCCTCCTGTTTGATTATCTTCATAATTAAAAGAAGAACTGCTGCAATATCCGAATTTCCTGTATATATCGTCAAGCTTTGCAATAATATCTTTATAGTAAACAGCCATTTCTACTGCTGTCAATGCAGCACCTGTGCCATCCTTGTCTCTGCAGTAATCACCTATCAAATATCCATTGCTTTCTTCGAATCCGAAAACGAATTTTTTGCTGTCGTCAAGCTCAGTTACTCCCTCTCCAATATATTTAAATCCTGTCAGAGTTGTTTTTACCTGTATTTTGTGTTTTCGAGCAATGCTATCAATAACAGGAGTGCTGACAATGCTTTTGAATACATATCCTTTTTTGATGTGCCTGCGTTTTTTGCATATGTAGCTAAACATCAATATTCCGATTTCGTTACCTGTAAGTATCCTGTATCCGTCATTTTGTTTAACCGCAATACCTATGCGGTCTCCGTCGGGATCTGTCATGATTATAAGACCTGCGTCTACTTCCTTTGCTTTTAGAATTGCCTGTTCATATGCTGCTTCTTTTTCGGGATTTGGATAAGGGCATGTAGGGAAATCTCCATCGTGCTCTATCTGATTTTCGACAATATAAAGGCTTTTGAGTCCTGCTCTTTCGAGTAGCGTTTTTACAAATTTGAATCCTGCCCCATAAAGTGGCGTATATACAACTTTGATATCACTTCCTGATATATCTGTAAGTCTGAGGGACAGTATACTCTCTATAAATTCTTCGCATATCCTGTCTTCGACAAATGTGCATATGCTCCATTTTAATGCATCCTCAAATTCCATATAGGATATATCATTAAATATATCAATTTTCTGGCATTCTGCAAGTATCTCCTCACTTACTCTGTCGGTAATCTGATACCCTTCACTGCTGTAAATCTTGTATCCATTGTATTCTTTGCTGTTATGGCTTGCAGTTATCATAAGACCAAGCGAAGCTCCAAGCCGTTTCACTGCAAATGACAGGAGTGATACCGGCACCATTTCTTCAAATATATATACAGGTATGCCGTTGGCTGTCATGACACATGCAGCTTCCTTTGCAAATTCCTCAGAGTTTTTGCGGCAATCATATGCAATAACAAAAGATGGATCATCAAAGTTTTTCCTGATATATGAGGCTACACCCTGCGTAACCTTGCGTACCACATATTTGTTGATTCTGTTGGTTCCCGCTCCCATAATTCCTCTGAGACCTGATGTGCCAAAAACAAGATCTTTATGAAAAGCGTCATATATTCTGTCTGTGTCCCATCTCATATCGGCAAGCTCTGCACGTGTATCTGCGTCAAGCTCATTTTGTGATGCCCACAGGTTGTATTTTCTAATCGAGTTTTCCATTTGAGATTCCTCCAATATCATTAGTATTCTACCACAAAAGAGCATAAAAAAACAGGGGCATAATATGAATGCCCCCGCAATATACAAAAGAGTTATATCCATTTATGTTTGTCTGAGTCTTCCATCTCAAGATTCCAATCTTTTACCTTGGTGTGAAGATATTTATGAGCTTTATGTGACAGTGGTGACTCAAGAAATTCCTCATAGGCAAGTTTAACTGTAGGGTTTTCGTGTGAAAATCTGATTTCATTGTTTTTGTCAAGAAAATACAGAACATCTGCACGCTCGGAGGCTTTTTCTTTGCCTTCTTCACAAGGTTGCCCGCCTCCGCCTACACAACCGCCTGGACAGGCCATTACCTCTACGAAATGATAAGTGACCTCTCCTGATTTAACAGCCTCAAGCAGCTTTCGTGTGTTTCCGAGTCCTGAAACCACGGCAACTCTTATTTCCTCTCCTGCAAGGTCAAATTTGGCCTCTTTCCAGCCATCCATACCTCTAACTTCTCTGAATGCGTCAGGTTTTGGATTAGAGCCTGTAGTCAGATAATATGCAGATCTAAGAGCAGCTTCCATAACGCCTCCTGTTGATCCGAATATTACGCCTGCACCTGTTCCCTCTCCAAAGAAATCGTCAAATGGTTCTTCTGTAAGCTCTTCTGCTCTGATGCCGTCTGTCCTTATCAGCCTGTCAAGCTCTCTTGTAGTCAGCACCAAATCCACGTCTGATCCGTGACCGCTGTCATTTACAGCCTCAACACCTCGTTCATATTTCTTGGCAGTGCAAGGCATAATCGAAACAGAGAAAATTTTATCAGGATCAATACCCAGCTTATATGCTATATAGGTCTTGGTCATAGTGCCAAACATCTGCTGCGGCGATTTGGCTGTAGACAGATTTTCCACGTACTCAGGATACTGTGTCTTGCAGAATCTGAGCCAGCCCGGGCAGCACGATGTAAACATCGGCCATTTATATTCGTCTGCATGCTTTACTCTTTCGAGAAATTCCGTCCCTTCCTCCATGATAGTAAGGTCTGCTGTAAAAGTCGTATCAAAGATATAGTCAATACCTATTTTTCTAAGCGCCGATATCATTTTGCCCATAGTAGCTTCCTCGTGAGAAAGTCCTATCTGTTCTCCCCAGGCAGTTCTTATCGCAGGTGCCACCTGAACCATAGTTATGATTTCAGGGTCTGCCAGAGCCTCTACGAGCTTTGATCTATCGTCGCATTCGCGAAGTGCTCCCACTGGACAGTGAGTAATACACTGGCCGCATAGTGCACATTCCGATTTATCTATCCTTTCATTGTCTCTGACATTTACTGTAGCTCTGTAGCCTGAGCCTACCATCTGCCAGATTCCAAGTCCCTGTATCTTGTTGCACACTTGTACGCAGCGCATACATTTGATACATTTTGAAGCGTCACGTACTATCGGAAGCTCCATTGTCCAGTTCATTTTTTCTGCAATGTTTTTGAAGTTAGGTACTACAAAGCCAAGATCATTTGCCAGCTTCTGAAGCGTGCAGTTTCCTGATTTCATACAGTAAGGGCAGCTGTCATTATGGTCAGACATCAAAAGCTCCACATTGATACGCCTTGCCTTGCGGGCACGGGCTCCATTTGTCTGTATCACCATTCCTTCTTCGCATACAGTGTTGCAGGCAGTGGCAAGTTTGTCTTTACCCTCTATTTCAACCACACATACGCGACATGCTCCAATATCGTTTATATCTTTTAGATAGCAAAGATGCGGAATATCTATTCCAACCCTTTTGGCAGCTTCCATTATGGTAGTGCCTTTTTCCACCTGAAGCGGTTTCCCGTTTATAATTACATTTACCATTTATGTTCTCTGCCTCCTCTGAATGCACCATATCCGTGATAATCGCAGCGCAGGCAACGGTTGCATTCCTGCATTGCTTCCTCATATCCCATAGGTTCCTCGACAGCATCAAAATCGTTGCCTCTATGCCTTGCATATCTTTCCTTCATTTCAGCTCTACCTGTAGGTATATCATCCTTGTGTTCAGGCAAAGGAATATCTATTTCTATCGATATTTCGTGGTTAAAGCCCAGCATATTGTCAATATTTGCAGCCGCAACCTTACCTGCTGCTACAGCCTTGATAACTGTAGCAGGACCTGTTACACAATCTCCTCCCGCATAATATGACTCTGTATTTTCGATAAGTGAATTGTTTTTAGTTCTGATATTTCCTCTTGATACAGGAATACCGATTTCTTCGAAAAATCTGCTGTCAGTTGCCTGGCCTATAGCCGATATTATTATTTCACATGGGATTTTTTCCTCAGGTCCATTGGAATCGGTAGGACGAGGACGTCCTGATTTGTCCGCCTGTCCCGCAATCTGAGGTTTAACCCACAGTGCCTTTACTCTGCCTCTCTTATCGGTTTCTATTCTTGACGGTGCCTTAAGCTGTACAAGCTCGCAGCCCTCTGCTACAGCGCCCGCTATTTCCTCATCAAGAGCAGTCATATCCGCACGTCTTCTTCTATATACAATTGATACCTCAGATGCGCCCAGTCTCTTGGCTGTTCTTGCAACGTCCATTGCAACGTTTCCGCCGCCTACAACGACTACTGTCTTTCCGTTGAAATCAGGAAGTGAATCATCACCTATGCCTCTGAGCATATCTACAGCAGGCACAACACCTTTTGCAAACTCTCCAGGAATTCCGAGGCTCTTGGCGTTATGTGAACCAATTGAGAAATATGTGGCATCATAGTTTGCCCTGATTTCGTCCATAGCTTCCTTGCTGTTGACATCGTATTCAAGTCTGACATCAATATTGCCGGTTGATAAAATAGCGTCAATATCCCATTGCAGCCTTTCACGCGGAAGCCTGTAGCTTGGGATACCGTATCTGAGCATACCGCCAAGCTGCGCACGTTTTTCAAAAACTGTAACCTTATGGCCCATAATTGCAAGGTAATATGCACAGGTAAGTCCTGACGGACCTCCGCCTATTACTGCAATTTTTTTACCTGTATCGTCCATTACTTCCGGAACAGCTACTGTTTCAGAGCAATTGTCCACAGCATAGCGTTTCATACCTCTAATGTTTACAGGTGCATCGATAATTCCTCTCCTGCATCGTATTTCACAAGGATGCTCGCATATGAGTGCGCATACTGTAGGGAACGGATTGTCCTTCCTTATAAGCTTAACTGCATCATCATATCTGCCTGCCTTGACAAGCGCTATGTATCCTGGTATGTCTATGTTTGACGGACAGCCGCCCACACAAGGTACAGGCTGCGCAAGATCATGTATTGACGGATCACAAGTGTTGTTTTTTATATGGCTTTCAAAGTCGCTTCTGTATCCTGCAAGTCCACGAAGAACCATATTGGCAGCTTCTGTACCTATAGCACAGTCTGCACTTATGGAAATTGCTCTTGCAGTATCTTCAAGGACTTTTAGGTCATACATATCGGCTTCACCGTTCAAACTCAAAATATCCTCTATTATATGTCCAAGCTGGCCCAGTCCAACACGACATGGTACACATTTGCCACAGCTTTGTGAATGGCAAAGCTCCAAAAATGAAGCTGTCATTTCTGCAGGACACTGCCCCGGTGGGCTGGCAATTATTCTTCTTTCGAGGTCTTTGTAAAGCCCGTCAACTGTTCTCTGAGCAAGGTATTCACTCCTTATCGTTAATCTGTCCAATTACTTTTCCTCCTCAAAACACAAGGTAATTGTAAAATTCCATATTTATGAGATAGTACATTTCAGCTCTGCCAACGACATAGAGGTATGGAAATTCCCCATACCTCCTTGCGTACATAAAAAGTTTATATCAGATATTATTCGTATCTTTTTCTGTAGGTGATTTCTGTCTGGTTTCTGCCTTC
>CAVAON010000071.1:0-1842 GCA_963590215.1 Anaerovoracaceae bacterium
GTATTACCTCTTGGAATTTTTCTGCTGTCATCTTGCGTCAACAATATATAATATATAATTTATCATAATTCGGAGTCAAAGTAAACAACGGCAGAGCTCGTAAAAAGAGGAAATGTTGTTTTTGTTCCTGTTCACCAACGCATTTATCGTATACTGTTAACCATGTTTGCTTCGCCTGCAGATGCTCAAATCCTCCATACATAGGCTATTTCAGTAGATTTCTTGTGCAGATTATCTGATCTCTGATTTGCAATATGTCTATGGATGCTGTTTGCACATTTGCAAGTGCAAGCCTGTCCACATTTTGATGTTCATACCCAAGTTCCGAAACACATATTCGTATATCGCGCAAACAGTATAGCATAGTGACCCGACAAAGTCCATAAGAGATTATTCTCGATATTTATGGCTGTGATTTCGAAGCAAATGCAGACGGACTTCCATCTCAGATACAAGTAACCGAGAAATTCCGCCTGACTTCTTAAATGCCAGAGCAGGGAATCTACCTTACTCAAATAATTTACTGTAACAAGGTCAAAAAACTTTCAGAGCATCTCCTCTCTCGTTTTTTTGTCAAGTGATAGCTATAAACATTGAAATTTTAACGGTTGTAAAGAATTTAGAGTAAAATAAATTTAAGAATTGACGGTAAAAACGAGGTGTGATACGATGGTATCGTAGAAAAATTTTGAGAACGTACAGATAAGCCGTTTAGGTTGAAGAAATTCAGCTTAGACGGTTTTTTGCTGTGCGTTTTTTTCTTTTCAAAAAAATAAATAGGAGGTTAAACAAATGAAAGGAAAAAAAGTTAAAGTAAACAGAGAGTTTAAGGATGGTGTCTTCAGGACTCTGTTTAATGACAAGGAGAAAATGCTGGAGCTGTACAATGCAGTGAGTGACGAGCCTATGGGAGATGAAGCACTTGAAAATATTGATAATGGAGTTGCCACAATATGCGATAGCAGATTGATGGGACTCCTTATGCAACCGGTTCACCAGCGCAAGCTGGCTATGAACCGACTGCAAATACGCCGTAGAGTGCCAACGCTTCGCTCCAACTCACTTCGTTCGTTGCTGTCCGTTTTGCCTAACCAAGCATAGCTTGGGGCAAAAAGGCACGTGCTGAAGCACTGCACTTCTGACGGGGGACTTACCATCAGCTCATACTTCGCCGGGTCAAGTCTCCCTGATATTTGGATCTGAAATATACGGAACAAGGAAGCTGATGATGGAGCCGCCTACTTTCTTTGTTTTTTACTTCGGTAAAAAAGATGCGCCAGACATGTGGGAAGAGAAACTATCTGATCATTTTATAGAATCTGCTCCCAAGAATTCAGCAGAACTTGTGGTAAATGTCTACAATATATGTTATGCTGAAGACAGAGAAATACTGAAAAAAAGCAAGACCCTTAGAGAATACAGTATGTTCGTATCGTTTGTGAATGAATATCTTTATAAAGGTATGAGCCGTGAGGATGCTATAGAAAACGCTGTAAAGAAATCAAAGAAGGAAGGGGTGCTTGTAGATTTTCTTAATAAGTATGCAACGGAGGTAATAGGTATGCTTACGGGGATAACGGTAGAAAAATATGGTGAGGTTATGAAACGTGAGGGCTTTGAAGATGGCAAAGCTGAAGGTCTTGCAGAGGGTAAGTTTGAGATGGCGAGGGCTATGAAAGCTAAAGATTATTCTGTTGATGAGATTGTAGAGCTTACGGGATTGTCTGCAGGGGAAATAAAAAAGTTGTAATGGTGTTTAAGAAAAAACTATACATATAATGTAGGCAAAATTATTTTAATTGTGGCAAAATTGTGGTTGTCAACAGATGTACCAGATGATAT
>CAVAON010000071.1:1852-9902 GCA_963590215.1 Anaerovoracaceae bacterium
GCAAGGGCTATGAAGGCTGAAGGCATTGATATAAATACCATAGTCAGGGTATCGGGACTATCTATAGATGAAATAGAAAAACTGTAGAGTGTGTCATATAATATCAGCCTTATAAAAAGCAATATTCTTGGAGAGTACAGCAAGTTGACATCGAACAGAATGTGCAAGAGTTTTTTGATTGGGTGAAATAATGGTACACTTGTGATATATATGATTTAAGGAGTAGTCATTTATGCCGGTGGGAAGACTTGTGGCGTCGGGAGGTATGGATGCGGTAAAAGCATACTATAAAGATCTGGGGCAGGAATATGAAGAGGCTCTCAATGATATGCTTGTTTTTGATGCTCTGATATGTAATACCGACAGGCATTTTGGAAACTTTGGATTTCTTATTGATAACAGGATAAATGAGATTGCGATGCCTGCGCCGCTGTTTGACCATGGCAATTCACTTTTTAACTATGCGGGGCGCGACGACCTTGAGTCGGCAGAAGCCCTTGAAGCCTATGCCAAAGCACTGTTTCCATGCACATATGATGATTTTATGGGTGCTGCGGGAGCTGTTCTTACAGGAAAGCATAGAGCAGGACTTCGAAAGCTTCTTGATTTCAAGTTCAAAAGGCATTCAAGATACAATCTTCCGCAGGATAGACTCAGGATTGTAGAAGCCCAGATAAAAAGCAGAGCAAAGACTCTGCTTGAAAGATAGTGATTATGATGCAGGCTGTTTCAGTCTGCATTTTTTCCCTGCCATGTATCACGTTTTCTCATTTCATTGTGAATGGTGAGATTAATGTACTACCTCTAAATGTGGTGATAGGAATGGAATTCACTAATGTAATAGCTTATTCCTATGATATGACCGATTCGCAAAGATATATAGCATATACACGTGCTACCAGAGAGTTAATTGTGGTGGAATAATGCTATTAAGGTTTTTAGTATATGAGGTTAAAGAAAATATATGAATAAATTTTGTGGCTTTGCTTGCAAATATATTACAATAGCATTAAAATGTATGTAGATAGCACATAATAGGAGGTGATTTTATGGCGCAGGCAACTATTACTGCTCGTGTTGACTCCGGCGATAAAATAAGATTTGATCAATTTTGCTCAAATGTAGGCATTAACACGTCAACAGCAATCAATATGTTTGTCAAAGCAGTTCTTCGCGAAAACCGTATTCCTTTTGATATAGCCCAAATAGCCGATCCGTTTTTTTCTGAGACAAATCTTGCACACGTCAGAAAGTCCGTTCAGGAATTGCGAGAAGGCAAGGGTACAGCTCATGAGCTGATTGAGGTATGCGATGAGTGAGAAAGTCTGGTCTGATGAGGCATGGGAGGATTATCTGTATTGGCAGTCTCAGGATAAGAAAACATTAAAAAGAATCAATCTGCTCATTAAAGATATCGAAAGAAACGGCTGCTCCGACGGAATTGGTAAGCCAGAGCCATTGACAGGTGATTTACAGGGGGAGTACAGCCGTAGAATTGATGATAAAAACAGGATTGTTTATCATATTGAGAACGGGAGAATTTTTATAGCTCACTGCCGCGGACACTATAGCGACAAATAGCAACCAGAAGTCAGAGCGAATAAAGCAGATAAAAAATGCAGGCTATTTACAGTCTGCATTTTTTCCCTGCCATGTATCACGTTTTCTCATTTCATTGTGAATGGTATTAAGTATTGTTCTTTTTTTGTAGCTCCATTCGGGAGCAATCAGTATGGGTCTTGGCGCATCGGCAGACAGCCTGTGCACAGTTATATCATCCGGCACCAGTTCAAGAGCCTCTATGACCAGATTGGCATATTCTTCAATAGAGTTAAAGGGCACATAATCATGGTGTGTTTTTTCCATGGTTGAGTTCTTTACTATATTGAGCATATGAAACTTAACTCCAAAAGGCTTCATGGCAGCCACATATCTGACTGAATCAAGCATATCGTCTTTTGTTTCTCCAGGAAGTCCGAATATGAGATGAACAACTGTACGTATTCCCAAAGCCTCAAGCTTTGTAAATGTTTCCTCAAAGGTTTTGAGAGGGTAGCATCTGTTTATCTCGGAGGCTGTTTTTTCATGCATGGTTTGCAGCCCCAGCTCTACCCAGAGAAATGTTTTGCTGTTAAGCTCGGCAAGCAGTGAAAGCGCCTCATCTGAAATGCAATCCGGTCTTGTGGCTATAGCAAGTCCTACAACCTTGTCGTGACTGAGTGCATCGTAATATTTTTCTCTCAGCTCTGCTACAGGAGCATATGTATTGGTATGATTCTGAAAATATGCTATATATGAGGCTTTTGGCCATTTGCCTGATAGTAGACTTATCTGCTGACTGATGGTTCCGGCAAAATGTCCAGTGCCGTCTGATGCACAAAAAGTGCAGCCCCCGGTGCCTTTGGAGCCGTCTCTGTTGGGGCATGTAAAGCCGCCTTCAAGGGAGAGCTTGATGATTTTTTCACCGAAATACTCTTTGAGATATGCACCTATCGAATTCATTCTGTCCTGGTTAAAATTGTTTGCCACTTATATATTATCTCCCTGGAGTTTTTTGAGTTCCTCCTCTTCAAGCTGCCTGTATGCAACCTTGCCTACAAGGGTTGTCGGAAGTGTTTCACGAAACTCTATATCATAAGGCATGGCATATTTTGCAATATTCTTACGTGCATAATCAAACAGCTCACTTTTGGTTTCTTCATTTGCGGGGATTCCTTCCCTGAGCATTACAAACACTTTAACCTTTTGCATTTTGTAGCTGTCAGGAACACCGATAACGCAGCTCATCTGTATTTTTTCATGAGCATCGAATACGTTTTCCATCTGAGCAGGATATATGTTGTAGCCTGATGATATAATCATGCGCTTGATGCGGCCTTTGAAATATATGAAGCCGTCAGCATCCATTTTGCCAAGATCTCCTGTATAAAGCCATGTGAGTCCATCACTGTGTTTTCTGAGTGTATAAGCAGTTTCTTCGGGCATATTAAGGTATCCCATCATAACAGATGGTCCTGCAATGAGTATTTCACCCTCCTGTCCGTATGGAAGCTCCCTGTCTGTATCAGGCTCTACTATTTTGTAGCAGGTATCAGGAAACGGTATGCCTATGCTGCCTTCCTTGTGCAAAGTAGGTGGCGTCAGACATGAGGCAGTTACACATTCTGTGGTGCCATAACCTTCTCTTATCTGTACTACGGAATTGCGGTTATAAAGGAATTTGTCGCATTTTTTCTTTAGCTCTACAGAAAGTGAGTCACCACCGGAAAACACTCCCTTTAGAGATGATAAATCTGCTTTTTCCATTGATGGGATGCGAAGCAGCGCCTCATAGAGAGTTGGAACTCCGGCGATAAAATTGCATTTGTATCTCGTTATCAATCTGGCATAGCTTTTGGCTGTAAATCTTGGTACAAGTACGCATCTTCCACCCTGAGAGAGCATTGTATGTATGCATACTCCAAGACCAAACCCATGAAACAGAGGCATTGCCGCAAGCATCTTGTCTCCAGGTCTGAACATCGGGTTTGCAGCTATTACCTGCTGACTCAATGCGTTGAAATTCATGTTTGAAAGTACTATTCCTTTTGTCTTGCCTGTAGTGCCTCCTGAATAGAGGATTACAGCTGGATCATCAGATTTACGCTTTACTTTGTAGTTCCATGAGCATGCTTTGCCAAGCCTTGAGAACTGATCCCACTGAATTACAGGTGCATCTTTTGGAATAGGTGTGATTTTGCGTCCTTCAGTGAGCATGTATCCTGTTTTGATTGACTTGCTCAGCTCATCTTTAATTCTTGCAATAATTATATTTACTATTTTGGTATTTTCTCTGACTGCCTCGAATTTATTATAGAACTGGTCTAAAGTTACGACCACTACGCTTTCTGATATCTGCAGATAGAGCTCTATTTCTTTTTCGGCAGACAGAGGATGTATCATGTTGGCTATAGCACCTATTTCATTGGTGGCATAAAGCATATATATTGCCTGCGGGCAGTTAGGCATTGCGATTGTTATTCTGTCACCTTCACGTATGCCTATTGTTTTGAGTGAGCGTGCACATTTGTTTATCTGGTCAAGCATCTGTCTGTATGTTGTATGTTTGCCCATAAAGTCAAAAGCTATATTGTTCGGATATTTTTTAGCTATTGCCTCGACCTTTTCGTACATTGTGCAATCGTCATATTCCAGGCTTGCAGGGATGGAGCCCATGTGTGCAAGCCAGGGCATATTTATATTCTCAGGTATGGAAAATGTGATTTTTTTCATTGGCTTTTCTTTTTTTGTTTCTTTCTTCATCAGTAATCTACCTTTTCTTCAAGCGACGTTTCAAGCAGCTGCGGATTTTCAAGAAGTTTTTTGAGCAGCCTGATTGATTTGGAATAGTAGTATCCGTCTGCAAGACGTTCGTCAATTGTAAGTCCAAGCTCTACAGAATCCCTCATGTTATATGAACCATCATCGTTAAAAAACGGACGGATTTTTTTCTCGCCTATTATTACAAACAGAGAATTTGTTCCCCAGTTGGTAAGATGATGGTATCCGCTTTTGAGTTTTATTGATCCAAGATTTGAAAGTACTGCAGTGCAGTAATATGGATCGCTTTCGATAAGGGATTTGGGCACATGACCGTGTATGTCAAGTTTTCTTACGATATATACAAAAAAACGTACAAACCAGAAAGGCAGCTTGCTTACTATATCCATGCTTTCGCTGGAGCTGTCAAGCTCGTCACTTCTGCAGCTGTAGACCTGCTGTCTTATTTTTTCGTGAACAGAGTCAAGATTATCTCCATCTTCACCTCTGATTACTGCAAGAGCCTCTGCACCGCTGTCTGAGAATTTCTTTTTTACTATAAATGATGCGGTTATTTCGTTTCTTTCATAAATACGTTTGTTGGCAATAAAATAGTTCAGCTTGGGGCGAAGCTTTATTGTTTTCATTATAGCTGTGACAATGATATGAAAAAGTGTATATTTGAATTCATCATCATTGCTGTTTTTTTCTTCAAGATATCTGTTTATATTTGTCAGATCTATACATTCTGATATATAAGCCTCGTTGTCGCATCTGGCAGGATACAAAAGGGGCACTATTACATGCATAGGATCGAGGTTCTTAACAAATTTTCCGTCGCGTCTGCCCATAGATTGGTTCTCCTTGTTTCGTTGTATTGCTCTGGTTTGAGTTGCTTTACAGTGCCACAAAGGCATAAAGACCTTTCTATTATACATTCAAAGCGTCTTTTCTTCAACATCTGCAATATTTTTTTTATGGGAATATTCATCAAATCTTCATATGAATCGTTACATATCACCTTGCGTATTTTCAGTGCAAACCGGTTGCCTGAAACTGAGCTTTAGCCGGATTTATACCACTTATCACAAAAAACCGCCAGTTATCTGAAACTGCTTGAAACGCTGCTTTTTATATGATAGCTTTAAAAAAAACAAATATAACAGGAGTGCGCAATGAAAATAGTTATATGTGATGACAGAGAGTTTGAACTTGAAATTCTAAAAAAGCTGTGTGAGGAGTATGTCAGTGAGCATATCCCGGAAGCCGAGATTGTGTGTACCACAAATCCCGGAAGGATTACAGCTGAAAATCCAGATATTCTCATACTTGATATAGAGATGCCCGAAAAAAGCGGTATAGAGATTAAGAATGAGCTTACAGAAGGCGACAGGCCCCTTATTATCTTTGCTACAGCATGTTTTGAGTTTATGAAAGAAGCTTTCGGCAGAAATGTAATAGGATATATGGAAAAGCCGGTAAAAAAATATGAATTCAACAACTATATGAAAGCGGCTGTAAATATTCTTTCTCTTGAAACCGTTATACATATAGACAGCGAAACCGAGGTTAAAAGCAAGGACGTTTTACTGATAGGTACAGACAACGGGTATACGGAAGTCGAGATGATAACAGGCCGGAAAATAACAGGTATACGAAAGAGCATGAAAGCATGGGAGGAAGAACTGCAGCAGTATGGGTTTATGCGTATAAGCGAAGGTTGCATTATAAACTGCAGATATGTCAAAGGCTTTGAAGGCGATAATGTCGTGATTAAGGATATAGGGGTAAAACTGAGAGTAAGCAGAAGAAAAAAGCAGATTGTGTTAAATTCTACAGAACATACCGTGCAAAATCTTCAAAATACATTTAAAGGGGTGATGAAATGGCTCAATACATATTCGGAATACTGATTTTGATAGTGCTTTTCCGGGAAGTGCTGGGATACAAAGAACTTGAAAAAGGAATATTCATAGCAGCAGGCATAGTAATCGCTGTGGCAGGGGGAGTTGTAGAGGCGTGCTTTGATGTTTTCGCTGATTTTAATATCTGGATATATAGGTTTTTTCTTATACTGCCGTCACTGATACCGATGTTTATTTTTAAAGGCAGGAAGGGCGTTATATTCGGTGCTGGATTTTGCATGTTATGTTTAATGAGAAAATTTGCAGAAATTACATTTGGAATAAAACTTATATCAAACAACGAAAAAGCGTTAGAATTTAACGATTATATTATAGCAGGAACTTTCATAATCGTTTTGTTGCTGATAACAAGGTGCTATATAAAAGCAAATAATATAAATCTATATGCTAAAATTAATGGATTAAATCCGCTGTTGTTTATTCCTGCTGTATTGATAATGTATATTTCGGAAGTAGGTCGCATGTATGTTGGTAGAGTATCTAATGAAGAAGCAGCTGTAATCAATGGAATTAATCTTACAAAAGGGGCTATTTTAGGTATACTTGCCGTTGCACTGCTTTTAGTGTTAGTGATAATTGTTTATCAGAAAAAAGAGATGAAGCGTCTTATGGTATTAAAGGATAAGTGCATAAGTGAGCAGACAGAGCAGTACAAAACGGCTATGAACAAAGAAAGAGAGTTTCGCAGGTTCAGGCACGACTACAATGCTCATATGACAGCCATTTCAGGGCTGCTTGCAAATGGAGAATGTGATAAACTGCAGGAGTACATTAAGTCTATGGGCTATTTTAGAGAGAAATTCAATCTTGTTAATTCTGGGAACATAATAACTGATGCAGTGTTTAATCAGTATAAGGAATTATGTGATAAGGATAATATTGAATTTGAAATCTCAGGCAAGCTGCCTGAAAACTTCAGTATGGCAGAAACAGATTTATGTGTGCTGCTTTCAAACCTTGTATCAAATGCCTATGAAGCAGCTTTAAAGTGTGAAGAGGGCAGGCGCATAATCAGCGTTGAAATACGCAACAGTGATGACGATATATTTATAGACATATCAAACTCTGTTAACGGTGAGGTCGTGTTTAAAAACGGTATGCCTGTAACGGATAAACCGGACAGGAAAAATCACGGTTTTGGAGTTGAGAATATTAAGGAGGTGGTAGAAAGAAACGGAGGGTATATTGAATGGAAACAGCCTGATAAAGGTAGATTTACAGCAGAAATTATGCTGAATGCATAAGGAAAAATTTAAGGGGGAAGATTATGAAAAAGTTATTGGTTATGGCTATGGCATTTATGCTGGTGTTATCTCTAAACAGCACATTTGTCTTTGCAACAGACAGTAAAATCGACAGTGTGGCTGAATAAAAAAACAGATTTCCGAGAATATGAAAGATGGAAGTTTATCTGTAAATGAAAAAGAATATCTGAAAGCGAATACTGATGAAAGGATAGTAGCACAGTTTGCCAGTGAAAAACTTGATAAGGCTGTAGATATTCTTAATGGCAAAGAAACAACGGCTATGGAAACAAAAGCAGATGGAACACTGTATTCAAAAGAAGTATACGATTTGGGTGATGGATGTAGTTTGACTGTTGAGTTAAGTGATATGAGTGAAAATAATAATTCTTTTATTAATCCACTAGCAACATCAGGTAGCTCAGAAGTGTGGAAGGCATATGGCAACAGATATTTCACAGCAAAAGCTACTGTAAATACAACATTGGGTTCAGCAGAGTTGAGTTTGGAAAATCATTATATTTTATATGCAAACGGTATAGATGAAAATTATGGCAAAGCGGATAGCAACGCTACAGATAT
>CAVAON010000072.1:0-9853 GCA_963590215.1 Anaerovoracaceae bacterium
CGGCTCCCCAAGGATGACTTCCATAGAACTCATAGCCTTCTTGCTGGCTTCTATATCCTCCTCTGTAGCACCATCGTCAGCACATCTTTTGTAGTAGCTTTCGATCTCTTTAACCTTTTTGGTATCCAGGAGGACTTTGGCGATTCTCGGATGGTACTTGATGGATACGGTCAGCCCATCGGCAACAGCCTGATCCATGGTATAGCGGTCGATTTCGTCACCGAAGGTCTGATAGGTTTCTGCAATCGGGGTGCCCGTAAAGCCCACAAAGGTAGCGTGTGGAAATGCCTCTTTCAGCACCTTTGCATAGGGTTTGGAAACCATTGCTTTCATGTTCTCATCGGCATCCTTGCTGAATTGAATCTTTCTGGAATGCTCCAGCTGGGTTCTGTGAGCCTCATCTGAGAAGCAGATGATATTTTTACGATCATTGATTAGACCGATTTTATCATCCTTGCGGTCACAAAATTTCTGAATGGTGCAGATATAAAAGCCACCGCTTTCCCTCGCGCCAAGCTCCTGCCGGAGATTTTTTCTGTCCTTCACCACAGAAACTTCCCCAAGATTCAAAAATTCCTTGCTCTTTGCAAACAGCTTGATTCCCTGTTCCTGTAGCTCGTCACGGTCAACAATCATGACGATAGTCGGAGAGCCGATTTCGGGAATATCACTGCAGCGGAGTGCCAGCTGTCTGGCAAGGAATGCCATCGTATAGGTCTTTCCGCATCCAGTCGCACCGAAGTAGGTGCCGCCTTTTCCTGTCTGTTCCACGACAGATTTTACGATACTCGCTTTCAGCAATCTTGCAGCAAAAAACTGAGGATAACGGCAAACGATTTCTCGCTCATCACAATCAAAGATTTCGTCCTGAAAATAGATATAATCACGGAATATTTCCAAGAAACGCTCTGGCGTATACACACCTTTGATCATAGTTTCGGTTTCTTCAAAAGGCATGGTGGAAATCTTGTCATCATCATTTACACGTCTCCACGCATAAAAATGCTCATAGGGTGTGCGCACCGTTCCTAGCCTCGTCTTTACACCGTCCGAAATACATGCCAACGGGCAATAATGCAGTAGCTGAGGAATATCACGCCAATAGCGAATCGTGATCTGCTCCCATGCATCGTATATGGTAGCATGGGCATCGGCAGGATTCTTCAGTTCTATTATGCACAGTGGCATACCGTTGATGAACAGCAGCACATCCGGTCGGCGCATCTCACGCTGCCCGTTGTTGATATATTCCACAGAGAACTGATTTACCACACGGAAGATATTATTCTTCGGCGTTTCAAAATCAATCAGAGCAATCTGTACAGGCAGTCCATTCTGCGGTGTAAACTGAATGCCGTCCACCATCCATTTATACACCTTGTGCAGAGTGGCAAAGTCGCTATCGGCACCTGCAAGGCGAACGGTGTCATAAAGCTGCTCAATTTCCTCCGGCATCAAGCCGGGATTCGTTTCTGCTATAAAAGCTTTGAAATCCTCTGCAATCAGGACTTCGCTGTAGCTGCGCGAAATCTGACTTCCTGCAAGATACTGCCAGCCGACTGATTCCAGAAAAGCAATAAAGGCATTTTCATATTCTGATTCGCAGTAGCGTCCGCTATAGTTTTTCAGCTTTGCCATGCGCACACGCCTCCTTTCACTTCTGGGCTTCTTCGATAGAGCCTTTGATTAAAATAGGACAAAGGTCTTTGATTTGGGATTTGAGTTTTTCGTTGATTTCTTTGCGTGCATTATAAGATTGATAAATTTCCACAATAGACTTCTGTGCATTTTCATCCGGTATGGGTATTTCTATTTCATAGAAACGTTCCATATCCAGATTTGTTCTAATACTGGCATCACTCATAAACCAACCTAATCGGTCAACTTCTTTACGTGAAAACCACATCATAACATATTCCGGCAAAATATCATCCCGCTTCATTTCTAAAACTGAATATGCCGGAGAAATAATAATAGGTTCATCTTTATCAAACAAAGCAATACGAATACATTCGTCACGTCCAGTTTGCATACCTGAAAACGCAAATTGTCCTTTTTTAACAAGTTTATACTTTGTCAAATCAACACCTGTGGTGTTTGCTACAGATGGCATAAACTGTTTGTTAATATTGATGCCCTGAACACTTATAATATTTTCCGTGTTTCGATTATCTACTTCTTGAAGTATATCGCCAACACATATTTTTGTAGCTTTATGCTTATAATCATCAATCAAGGTTTCAAATGTCAGCTTCAAATCCTCCAACCCATGCTCATAGCTTTGCTGGTTGGCAAGCATGGCATTGTAGACATCCACATATTTCTGCTGAATGTCGAGGGGTGGGAGATTGATTTCTTCATCGCAGAAATATGTCCAATCAAATACTTCTGTTGAACTACCCCACGATATAAACTCTGCGTATCTGTCCCACTCCTTTCGACTTAAGTACATGAACAGATAAACATCGAGCAGTAAATCCTTTGCACTGTCTTTTATCCTAAAAACATTATCATTAAATGTAATTATGTATGTTTTATCGGTATTATTAAATCCGATACCTAATTTTCGGCTACCTCGTGGGTTATAGGCAAAATGTCGTGGCGGTACAAGATGGAATTTTGTGAAATCCTTTTCAGATATTTTCCCTCTCATTGGCTGAATAACTTTGTCAATGTTAACACCTATAGCATCCTCTTCGCCGTATATTCCAGTAGAATTTTTTTCATTTGTGAGTTCTAACAGGTCACCAAATTTGTATTTAATCAATCCCATAACCAATCCCCCTAAATGCGTCTTCCAGCATTTGCTGGGATTTTTTCTCTTGCTTCATGACTTCTTTCATTTCAGTCTGAATACGAGCCATTTCTTTCTCGTAATCAATCTCAAGGTCATGGTCGATAAATTCAATATACTTGCTTGGAGTAAGTGCCCAGTTGTTTTCTTCAATTTCACCAATGCCAACACTGCGGTAAAGTTCTGGAACTTCGTAGTGTGTTCCGTCTGTTCCCTCACTCTGCCATGTGTGGTAAATGTCGGCAGCTCTTTCGATTTGGCCGGTTTTAAGCTCAACCTTCTTTTTGTTCTCACCCTTTACCGGATTTTCTGTCCATGTACGCAAATCCATAAAGAGGATTTCGTGCTCACGATTACGCAGGTTTCTGCCGTGGTAGCTGCCGCCCTTTTTATTCTGATTCAAAATCCACAGAGTAACACTGATGTCAGTAGTGATGAATAATTCTCTCGGCAGTACGATGATTGCTTCTACTTTGTCATTCTGTATCAGCTTTTTACGGATATCGATCGTATCACCATCGTTCAAAGCACCGTTGGCAAGCAGGAAGCCTGCCACACCAGTCTGCTTTTTCAGATGTGAGAGCATATGAAGAATCCAAGCATAGTTAGCATTGCTCTCAGGAGGGGTCTGGTAATCTGCCCAACGTGGGTCATGCTCTAAGGTTGTGTCATACCATCCTTTCAAATTAAATGGCGGATTTGCCATGATGTAGTCAAAGTACAGCCCCTTGTGAAGGTCATTCAAGAAGCTGGAATCGCTCATTTCACCAAGGTTATGGCTGATACCTCGAAGAGCAAGGTTCATTTTTGCAAGGCGGTAAGTTGCAGGCTCTTTTTCCTGTCCATATACATTGATGCGGTTGATATCACCCTGTTTTGACTTCACGAGTGCCGCACTCTGGATGAACATACCACCACTTCCACAGCAAGGATCATACAGTGTGCCATCATAAGGCTCAATCATAGTTGCAATAAGCTGAACCGCATCATGAGGAGTATAGAATTCGCCCTCTTCTTTTGTGGCGTTGACTGCAAATTCTTTTAGGAAATATTCATATACTCGACCGATAAGGTCTTTTTCCTCACCAAACTGCTTATGACTGATTTTGTTAACTTCATCAATCAGCTTTTTGATATCATTCGGTGCAAGATTTCGTGTAATAAATGTACCCTCTACAAAGCACCCCTTCAGTTGCTTAGAGCCAGCCGCAATACTATGAAGTGCATTGTCCAGTGCAACATTAAGCTTTGGAGCAGGGGTATTGATAATGGTAGACCATCTTGCCTCAAGTGGCAGATTATATGTGCCGTCTGTAAAAGTGGCATCATCAAAGAACGCTGCACGAATATTTTCATCGTCAGGATCAAGTCCCTGTTCAATTAAAGTTTGACGGAGTTTTTCAATGCCATCCTCGTATTTTTCTCCGATAAAGCGCAGGAATACCAGTGTCAGCATCATATCGCGCTTTTCAAAGAAAGAGCCGGAATTACGTGCCGCACGTAAGATATCTCTGCACTTAAAGAGGATCGCATCCAGATTGATGGTATCCTCAGTCTTTTTCTTAGCCATTTATTCTTCCTCCAATATCGTCTGCTCCGTCTCTGCATCCAGACCGAGCTTTTGTATTTCTTTCTGTATAAATTCTTGGATATCCATCTGCATCTGCCAAGTGAAGTATCCTTCAATGTTCAGACCTTCATAGGCTTTCTGCATACGTTCCTTTGCCGCCTGTGCTGTTTTTAGACTCTCTACCGAATAATAAAGACCGTCTAAAAATTCATAGAAGTCCTTGTCGGATAACAGTTCGTCAAGATACGGCATGGTATGCACACATTCTAAATCCGTCTGCGGATACATATTTTTCGCCCTGCGCAGAAATTCCACCGATGTATCGGACAAGCCAAGTTCCTCTGAATAGTCCTTATTATAGGAACTAACTCCTGTAAGCAGATAATCCACAGATACTCCAAAGAACTTTGCGATTCTCAAAGCCACGTCTGCTGTCGGCTGTGTCTGTCCGCTTGCATACTGGCTGATTGTCTGCTGTCTTACACCCACGCCTTCACCAAGAGCCTTATATGTAGTGGAGTGTCCGTCTTTCGGGTGATGCTCCAGCAGTCCTCTCAGTGTTGTAGGGAATATATCAAAGTATCTGTTTTCATTCTGTTCTGTTTGTTTTGCCATCACCTTCACTCCTTGCTGTTTCGGAATAACTGTACTTTTGCAAAACGCTTGCGAAGCACTTGTTATTAAGTTTGAACTGTGATATTCTAATTGTAACAAGTGATACGAAACTTGTCAATATGGTAGCATCCTTTACTTGTGAATGTTGGCTTTGCCATTTCTCACAAGGGTATGGGAAAAGTGTATCCAAAGGGAGGTGAAGCAGATGCGAGACCGAAAGAAACAACGAGAATTAAAACGACAACAGCGAAAAGAGGAAAACATCGACAAGCGAAACGACTGCGGAGTCAAGGACTTAACCGCATACAATGCAGTCAGACAAATCATGACAAACGGACAGGCAAATATCGTACTAACATGACCACCTATGAAAATCCGAGGGATAGCAAGGGTGGTATTTTTATGCCCAATTTAAAAGAAACGGAGGTAAATGGCATATGGAGAAAACAACGATCAGTGTACAGGAGTTGTCGGCACAGATGGGGATTTCCCTTCCGAAAGCATATGAGTTGGTGAAAACACCGGGGTTTCCGACAATCCGAATCGGAACGAGAATTCTCATTCCCATTGATGCCTACAAGGAATGGCTCAATGAAACATCTTATAAGAAGTAACCACAAAATCACTACGTCAGGAAGGAGGTGAGAACGATGGAGAACATGAGCATAAATGACCTAAAGCAGATGCGGATATGGATTCTGTGGCAATACAAAGTAAAGAACGGCAAGACCACGAAGGTTCCCTTTGCTGCTAACGGCGGCAAGACTGGAACGAATGAGGAATACAGACACACATGGGTTACCTATGATGAGGCTGTTGCCGCACAGAAGAGATTTCCCGGTGCAGGCATTGGTTTTGTTTTACCGAAAGGATTCTTTTTTCTGGATATTGACCACGCCAATCTTGAAAATCCGCTGATGAAGCTGATGTTATCAAGGTTCAACAGCTATGCGGAGAAATCTCCTGGTGGCAATGGCGGCCATATCTTAGGACTCGTTGACATCTCAAAACTTCCTGTGCATTACGATGACGAGAAGAAAAGATATGTGTTGAACAGTGAATTTTATCAGAAAAACTCCAAGTTAGGACTGGAATTATATCTCGGCAGTGTAACAAACCGCTATGCCACATTCACAGGCAATGCCATCAATGACTTAGAACTTGTGGATTGTACCGATGCCGTCCTTACTACATTAGATAAGGAAATGCGAAAAAAACCGAAGGTTAAGTACAGTGCCGCCCGTGATGGGGACAGAGATATTTTTGACATCGTCTGTAATCTGCGTAAGCAGAAAAACAGCGAGAAGTTCATCAAACTATATGACAACGGAGATTTCAGCGATTATGGCTCACAGTCGGAGGCTGACGCAGCCCTGTGTGCATTGATCGCATTCCGTACCGGGCCAGACCCGGAGACGATTGATGCAGTATTCCGTGGTTCTGCCCTTTACAGAGAGAAGTGGCTCTGCCCTTTACAGAGAGAAATGGAATCGTGAGGATTATCGCGCATCCACAATCGATGCAGGCATCACAGCCTGTAACGGAGTGTTCCATAAATCCCACATGGAGCATCCGCCTTTTGTGAAGTTCGATGAGAAGGGAGTGCCATTTATCAGCGTACCGTTGCTTGCGAAATATGTAAGGGAACATCTCGACTATATCTTAGTCCGGGACAACGGCAAACAGGCACTTCTCAAATATGTATATGAGAACGGCTGCTATCGGCTCTATGCCGACAATATGTTCCACGGCATCATCAAACAGTACATTGCTGAATATGACGAGGAACTGGTAAGGATGAGCAAGGTCTTTGAGACTCTAAGCCATATCACCACAGACCTCTGCTACGTCAGTCAGGACGCCTTAAATGCCGATGAGGATATCATCAATTTCCAAAACGGACTGCTTAAGGTATCAGCCACGGAAACTAAGCTTTTTTCGCATTCACCGAAAATCTACTCAACCATTCAGCTTCCGTGCGACTGGAAGGATGAGGATATTCCCACACCTGTTTTTGACGCCTATCTCGATACGCTCACGAATGGGGACGAGGAAGTAAAGCAGCTTCTGATGGAATTTATCGGTGTTGCTATTTCCAATGTCAAGGGCTGGCGCATGAAGAAGGCGCTGTTCCTTGTCGGTAAGGGTAACACAGGTAAATCTCAGCTTAAGAGTCTTGTGGAGCGTCTGCTTGGACGAGGAAACTTCATCGGCATTGATCTGAAAGAGATTGAAGCACGATTTGGCACTGGTGCTGTCTACGGCACAAGGCTTGCAGGAAGTTCTGATATGAGTTTTCTGTCTGTCAGCGAACTCAAGACCTTCAAGAGCATGACAGGCGGTGACAGCATATTTGCCGAGTTCAAGGGTATGCCGCCCTTCGAGTTCACATACAATGGAGTGCTCTGGTTCTGTATGAATCAGCTGCCAAAGTTCGGTGGAGATAACGGCAAATGGGTATACGACCGCATCATGGTTGTTAAATGTCCCAATGTAATAGGTAAGGATGAGCAGGACAAGCATTTGCTCGACAAGATGTATGCAGAGCGTGACGGCATCGTAAGAAAAGCCGTGAAAGCCTTGCAGACAGTCATAGCAAATGGCTATAGCTTCTCTGAACCAGAAAGCATCACACAGGCGAGGGATGAATACCAGGCATCCAACAGCACCGTCATTTCCTTCTATGAGGAATGTATGTGCCCTTGGGAGGACGGAAAGATTGTGAAGTATTGCACCACAGGACGCATCTACAAGGTCTATCAGGCATGGTGCAGAGAAAACAATAATGGATATGCCAAGACCGCTAAAGAGTTCCGCGAGGAGCTTGCGGAGCATCTTGGCAGCACTTATGCCGAGATAACCACAAGGCAGAAAGGCAATACCTATTATAAAAACCTCACAATCACAGATGAAACTAAGCAGTTATATGAGAACGTTTACGGCACAGAGCCGTTAATGTTCCTTGCCGGGTAGCAGTCTGGGTAGCAGAGGTAGCAGTACGGGTAGCAGTAATTTTCACAACTGCTACCCCAACAAACCCAGTAAATACAAGGGTTTCGGGACTTAGGTAGCAGTGGGTAGCAGTACTTTCAACTTCTCAGGCAATTTTGAAAAAGTTAAATGTGAAGAAAAAAGTAAAGTAAAGATTGTGGGAATGAAGAATAAACTCACCTGTGACTGCTACCTCTGCTACCCACACCCTACAAAGCCCCATTCTATAAGGGTTTTCGTGGGTAGCAGTACCTAAAAACACTGCTACCCGTACTGCTACCCAGAGCCTAAGTACTGCTACCCAGCAGACGAAAACAACATCAATTTAGAAAGGAGACATGATTATGGCAAGTTGTGATACTGCCATCCGGGCTTTATGTAAGAGCCTCGGAAAAGAATACAGAGTCACCACGATTGACCTTGAGAGGGTTATCTACCGTGACTTCGGAAATGGCTTCAATGTTGAAATCAGCGGAGTGCATACCACGAGTAAACGTAAGAAAGCCACCATTTACCTCTGGTATGGGGATAAGGTGATGGATTGCATCATCGTAGACACTGTGAGGGATGTTGCCAGAGAGGATATCGCAGAGGTGGTCGAGAACCTTCTCGATTTCAGCAACGGACTTATCGCATCCGGTCTTGATACCAGAGACAAGTTATTTAACTGGAAATACAACAACTAAGGAGGTCAGCATTATGTTTGGAAGCGTTTATTACGGTTCAGATTTTCATTTGAGCGAATCTGACAAGAGCATCTTTAACCACGGCAACTACATCTGCCGTACTCTAGTTCAGACCAGACAGGGCGCACCTGTGGCTGTCATGCAGAATGTAAGCGACAACATCCCCGTATGGAAGATCATGTACGGATATTCCTGTATCGTCTTTCCCACCTATGAGGAGGCAATGGCTTACTGCAGAAACAAGTTTGTGGGTTTAGACGGAAAGGCGGTGTAAGGCATGGAGACCATCCGCTATCATCCTCTCGTTGATATGAGCGGTGAGGGAACTGAGATGGTTCCCTTGTTCTGCTCACATAACGAGAAAACAATCAGACAGACGCATGATTTTTATCTCTCAGAGACCATACCGCACTATTACAGACTCTGCTCGTCAGAGCCTACGGGCAAGGTTATGACTAATCGCATGACCGTGCATTGCCCGTCCTGCGGTATGCCGATGCAGAGAATGTCTCAGAACACAAACTACTACAACCACGGCTTATACACCTGTGACTGGTGCAGCCGCAAATAAGAAGGAGGAACACATTATGTTTAATAAGGATTTTTTCGACAAGCACTTCAAGCTTCACAACAAGCTGGTTCTGTACACACAGGACAACATCAAGATGACCGTTACTACGGAGTATCACTTCCGTGTAGACGGTGGACACCATAACTTCACTCTGCATGACAGCATTGACCTTGCAGATTTTGCCAACAAGTACAACCTTTCAACCAAGCCGAATAAGGAGGATATGTAATTATGAACACGATCAATATCAAATCTACAGAATATGAGCGTACCTTCTGGGATGTTCTCAGAGGAAAAACTACAGATAAGGAGACTCTTCGTATCGGCAAGGACTTCCTCACGGGTGCCTTTGCCCTGCCTCCGGCAGATAATCCTCAGTGTGAGGACGCCATCACAGCCGAGAGTGCTTTCCGTAAGATTGCCAATGTCATGAAAGCCGATAAGGAGAGCAAAATCTACACTTACGATTTCGAGAATGTAGTTTCCTGGATTCCGGAAGGTGGAAATATCCCTACTGAGGATATGAACAATGACTTCACTAAGCTGCCGATGTTATCCCACAAGCTTGTGGTTCTTACCAAGATTGATAACGATTTCGTGCATGACGCAGGATTCGATTTCAAGAG
>CAVAON010000073.1:0-9757 GCA_963590215.1 Anaerovoracaceae bacterium
CGCCCTTCATCTTTTGAGCCGAAAATCACAGTGGATGGAAAGCTTTATGAGGAATTGCCAAAAGGACTGCAGAAAATCCATAACAAGTCAAAAGTCACAACATCTGTAAAGTTAACTACAGCAATCGGTGAGATTGCGGGAAAGCACCATGAAGAAGGCGTTAAGGCAGGATTAGGAACTGCAACTGTAACATGCGCGGTTTCAACGGTAGACAATATATCAAAGTTTATAGATGGAGAAATAACCGCTGAGGATATGATTGCTGATATAGCAATAGATACAGGAACAGCCGGGGCTATGGGATATGGAACGGAATTTGTGACATCCGCTGTGTCGCAGAGTATGAAGGAATCCAGCAAAGAATTAATAAAATCTCTTGGCAAAACAGGCATTCCGGCAGCAGCAATTTCCTTTGGAATAACGTCGTATGAGAGTGTATCTGCTTTTGCTAAAGGCGAGATAGATGCAATAGAACTTGCATATGATTTAGGAGATAGTGCAGCTTCCGTTGCCGGAGGAATGGCAGGAGCCTGGGCAGCTTCTATTGCTATTGCTGGAGGAATAACAGGCACATTGACAACTACACAAACAGGTGCAGCTGTAGGTGCGACAATGGGCTCGGTTGCTCCGGGTGCGGGAACTGCAGCAGGCGCAGCGATAGGAGCGGCAGCCGGATTTGGATTAGGTGTCGTGGGAGGAGTGGTTGGAACTGCAATTGCTTCAGAGGCATATGAATCAGCCGTGGAAATCGGAAGCGAGGGCGTGAAGCTCTTAGCGGATAAAGCTCAGGAAGCTGCAAACAATACAGTGGAGCTGGTCAAGTCTGAAATTCCAGAATATGCAAACGATGTAAAAAATGCATTGAATGATTTTGCCGATTCTCACAATCTTCCGTTTCATGTATAATGCTTTAGTTTCGATTCATGTACATTGTTTGAAAAAAAGATTTGGCGATTGATACCGTTTTGACTCCATTTGATTCTACTGTAACTTCCACAAATAATCCTATTGAATGCAATTCTTTATGCTTGCAATGGGTAGGGATTAGTAAGTAAACAGTAGTGGGTTAATTTCGCTATTGTTTCGCCTCTGTCTATTATGGAACGCTAATGATATCAGGCAGATGTTCTGAAAGTATCGAAAAACACGACGATTTAAGATAGGCAGGAATAAAAGAATAAGAATGTAGGTTTCCCTACATTCTTATATTAACATTTACACTTTTTTGGCTTGGGTGTGCCGATCATGTACGGCTTGACATCAGATTTCAGCCCCGGCCAGGTAGCGTTTTAGCAGAAAAGCGCAGAAGTAAGGAAAGGTATAGATATCATCACTGTATCCGATATTTCCACCTGTCAACTTAATGCCGCAATGAATATCCTCATACTTCTCACTGCCAATCAGAGTCCTCATAGATTTGGCCGTCCCGTTTTTGGCCTTTACCTCGACAGGAATAAGGGAGCTTGCCGTTCTGACGAAGAAGTCCTGCTCCAGAGTAGAATTCTCACGCTTATAGTAGTAGAGTTTGTATCCTGCTTTGACCAGCGCTTCACCGACGACATTTTCGTAAAGCGCTCCTTTATAGACTCCGAGATTTTTGTTAGCCCGCAGATCCTCCTGGGCTTCCTCATCCAGCATGGCCACAAGCAGGCCGCTGTCGGCAAAATAGAGCTTATATTTCGTATCATCGTAGTTGCCCTGAAGCGGCAGCTCCGGGAAGTTCAGACAATAACAGACATTTACGATTCCCGCATCATCCAGCCATTCAATACATCCTCTGTAGTCGCGGAAACGAGCACCGGAGGCAACTTTGGAGATTTGGAACTTCTTGTTGTCCTTGGCAAGCTGCACGGGGATATGGTTAAATACATTCACGATTCTTGTCTGGTCTATACCTTCGGCATATTTGCGGATGTCCTCTTTGTAGTCCGCAATCAGCTGTCTCTGTACTTCAAGTGACCCCTCAAAGGTGCCTTTTGTGATAAATTCGCGAACAACAGCAGGCATTCCGCCCAGGATGCAATAGTCGAGAAAGAGTGAACTGCACACCGACATCTGTACCTCGTTAAAAGGTGTGAGATTGTGCATATGCTCCAGCATATCTTCCACGAAGCTGTCGTCATAGCCCTTGGCCCACAGGAATTCCTCAAAATCAAGCGAGAACATTTCGTAATCGGTTTTATATCCCACACTGTTGCTTTCGATTTTTCTGTAATTGATGCCCAGCATGGAACCGCTGCAGATTACATCGAACCTGCCGTCGATTTTGAAGAATTTCAGCGCTGTGGCGATTTCCGGAAACTCTTGCAACTCATCAAAAAATATCAGTGTTTCGCCCTCAACAAATCGTTTGGACGGATCCATTCTGGATATGTTTCTGATAATATCCTCAGCCTTATACCCATCTGCCGTGATCATTTTATACTTGGGTTCTTCCACGAAGTTAATCGTGATCACGCTTTGATAATTCATCTCTCCGAACCGCCTGATTGACTCGGTTTTACCTACCTGCCTGGGACCCTTGACAATCAATGGTTTTCTATCGGGGTCGGCCTTCCATTCAGTCAGAAAAGCATCGATTTTCCGTTTTAAGTAGATCATTTCACTCGCCTCCCTCGGTATTATTATAGCGCCATCGGATGGAAAAATCAATTCGCACCACAAAAAATTAGCGAGTATTTGCTTTTGTAGCACATTTTATGAGCGTGTTTTTGAGCTGTAAGCACATTTTTAATTTTTCAGTTTATTTCTGTTTTAGCCTTCGCAATATTCGAAAAACGCATAATCCCGATTTGGCTCCATTTGATTCTAAAGTAACTTCCACTGTGGAATTTACTTTAGGAATTAACTTAGAACTTTTAGTACCTGATGCAGTTGCTACGGAGTAAATCTCTATAGCACAGGTACGAGTCAACGTGCCTACGATGTAACGCCACTTTTAGCAACAATGCTAAACGACTAAATGAGGAAGGAGTAATCCGTTATACCACAGGGCAGTTACAAGCTCCGACCTCTAAGGCATTAGCCGTAGGTTGGGGTAGTTGATGGGAGACGATTATAATAAGAGTACCCTTTTTCACTGAAATCAGCGCTTTATCATCTGCAAATTCGTTGCTTACCCCCAAAGGAAAGTTACGATGAAGCGTTGCATTGTCAAGGCAGTATTTAACTCCGGCTTCAGATACTCCCTCAGAAATATCTGAAGCAGAAAATACAGAGATGTAGCTGCCGCTTCGGCGGGGAATTTCTATGCTGCAGCCGGATATTGAATATGCCTGGTTGGATATATCCAAAATGCGTATACGTATGCCTTTTTCTGCTACTGATGAAATAAGCTGCAGATTGGCTATAGTATGGTCAAGGCGTCCTCCAAGGCCGCCATATATTGTGATGTCATCAAAACCATGCTCTATGGCATATGAAATACATAACCCTGTGTCCGTATCGTCTTTTTCCGATGGAACAGTGATTGCAGGTATATCATCAGGCAGGGTGCCTTTGTAGGAATCGAAATCCCCAATGATAATGTCTGGTGTTATATTGCATTCTTTAGCATATGCATAACCACCGTCAGCGCAGAGTATATATGAACTTTTATCTAACGCGGCAAGAAGCTTTGCCGCGTCTTTTTCTATGAATGATATTATTGAGCATTTTTTCATAAATAAAATCCTATCGTAATAATTTTTCTGCTGCATCAGCAAACAGTTTCATGTTTTCGAGACTGTCGAATCTGGCCTGTGCATTATCAGCTCTGCCGCCGCCCTTGCCACCGAATACAGGAGCATTGTCTTTAATCAGTCTGCCGCAGTCAACGTTGCCGTTTGAATATACAAGGGAAGTCAAAGTATGATCATCGCAGAATATTGCAAGCTTACAATCTGTAAAATCAAGATGCTTTGCAAGATTTCTGATATCATCTGTTTTGAATTCCGGGAAACTGTATGTATGGACGCTGCCATCGTTTATTTCATCTGAGATTTTCTCTGCTTTGTTTTTGATTACAGTCTGCCTCAGTGAAAAAAAGTCTGAGCGAAGCTCCTTTTGCTTGTCTTCGTGTATTTTGATTTTATCTAAGAGATCATCAGTGCCTGCAGAATATCTGCTACCAAGCTCAGTGAGTAGATTGTGTTTTTTGTCATAATCTGCAAGAGCACGTCTGCCAGCTTCAAAATATATCCGGAACATACCTTTGTTTGGTTCTACTTTGTAAAGCTTGACAAGACCTACCTGACCTGCAGAGGAAGGATGTGTGCCGCAGCAGGCTACGCAGTCTGAAGGATTTTCGATACTTCCGACGCATACAATTGTTATGTCTTCATCAAATGCAAGAGCCTTTCGCAGTGGCAGGTTAGCAGCTTCCTCTCTTTTATCAAAATGACGTGTTATAACCGGGGCGTTTGCCCAGATAGCTTCATTTGTGCAAAGCTCGACATGCTGTGCCATTTCCCAGGTGATTTCTTTGTATTCCGGTTTTTCCTCCAGACTTATGTCTATAGTCATATATTCATCGCCCATATGAAAGCCGCGGTTGACGCCGCCGTATTCCCTGAAGAACATCCCGGAAAGTATATGTTCGCCGCAGTGACGCTGCATGTTGTCGAATCTGTGATTCCAGTCAATCCGACATGAAACGCTGCATCCCTCGCGGAGACTGTCTGATGCGGGAGTGCGTTTCAATCTGTGAAAAATCTGTTTGTCTTTTTCGTATACATCTGTAACGTCTATTCCTGCGATTGTACCTTTGTCACAGCTTTGACCACCGCCTGTCGGAAAGAAAGCTGTCTGATCAAGAGTCAGGATAATATCATCACCATCTGTTGAGATTGATGTGATTTTTGCATCAAATTCTTTTAAATACACATCCTTTTGGTATAGTTTTACAGTATTCATAAAAAAACTCCTTGAATTTATTAAAAATAGTATAGCACAAATGGGTTGAAATAGTATATAATAAATAAAAAAGTACAAACTTGCTGTTAGCATATGATTAAATTGAAGGCATAGAGTACAGGCAAGATATATGAAGTGGGAGGTGTATACTACTGTTGCAATGATAGAAATTAAATCATTGCAGTCAGTCGTAAAATCTCAAAAGGATTGATCTCAAAAAACAAATGGCAATAATATAACAGCGGAAATAAAGGTTACAGTAAACACGAAAAACTTTAAGAGGTAAAACGAGGGAACAAAAATGTTAAAAGAAAAAAGTTTTTACAAAGATGAACTTCCGGTAAACGTTATAGTAGGCAACATACGTGAATATCCGATACATTTTCATGATGACATTGAGATAGTATATGTTCTAAAGGGGAGCATACATCTCAAAAATGGTCATTATGAATATCTGATGAAGCAGGGTGATATTTATATCTTTAATGACAGAGAAATACACAGCTTTACTGCTACGGATGAGGATAATATGGTAATGATGCTCCAGCTTGATCTTACATATTTTTCACGTTATTATGACAATCTCAAAAACTCATTTTTTGTTACAGATATGGATGATGACAGTGATGAAAGTCTTGAAGTCCTCAGGAATCTCCTTGCCAAAATCATGATGGAGATAATTCAAAAGGGATATGGATATGAGCATAAAGTTATAGAGACAACCCATAACCTTATAGCCTGCCTGATTTCGGATTTTCAGTACTTCGTGATGGAAGACGGCAGATTTGTAAATGAATCCAAAAACAAAGGCAATAAAATCCTGTCCGGCAGACTCAACAGAATTACAGATTATATGTATGAAAACTACAGCCGTAAGCTGACACTGGGAGAAATTGCGGATAGAGAGCATCTGAGTATATATTATCTGTCGCACGTTATCAGAGAGGCTACCGGGCTTAGCTTCCAGGAGCTGCTCAGCTATATCAGAGTTGAAGAGTCAGAAAAACTGCTGCTTGGTACAAATAAAAAAATCGGAGCCATCGCAGAGGAAACAGGTTTTTCTGCAGTCAGATATTACATTAAACATTTTGAAACATGGTTTGGAATGCATCCGCTGGAATACCGCAAAAAATATGCAGGCAAGGTAAGCGGCAGAGAGGCTATAGCAGATTATATCAGATCCACACCTGATGAAATAGAAGAAGCAATCAAAATGCAGGTGAGAGGCATATATAGTGATTACATGAAAAACACTATGGCCAAGCCGGTTATAATTGATGTCAATATATATAACAGTCAGTTTGGTATTGTAAACAAAAATCAGAACCAGGGAGTAGAAGAGTTCCTGAAGGGTGAAAATCTTAAATTCATTGCAAGGCCATACAATCTTATCAAGAGCCTCAGAGAACAGATTGTTGCATCAGGAGACAATTATATAATAACCACCTCTGCAAAATATCCTGAAGAGGTCAAAAGCCTGAGCATTCTTGTATATAACTTCAATGAGAAGCTCAAAGAGGAATTCAATGAATCCAAGGGCAGAGCAGATGACCTCAGGGCTATTTTGAATTATACCGACAATGTTGAACTGCTGATAAGATGCTCAGGCATTTCAGGAGAGTTCAAAATTTCAAGGTATAAGCTCACAAGAGAGAATATAATTGTAGCTTATGAAGACAACAGCAGCCAGATGGTGCCAAGCAAAAGAAATGCATTGCTCAACAACTGGAGAACACTGCCTTTTGTAGAATTTGGAGAGCTGACTGTTTCGGATACGCTTAGCCTTTCATCGAATTTGTCCGGGCTTAGTGCAGAGCTTATATTGATAGATAAAAAATAGATACACATACAATAATGCAAGGCCTGCATATGAACAGACCTTGCATTATTTACATAGATTGTTTTTTTGGTAGTCATCAGGAGTATTGAAATCACGACTTCCGTCATGGATTCTGATGAAGCTGTCATTTATCTGCTTCGATTCTAAAGGTCCGCCTGTAAAGGATTCATATATCTGCCAGCCTACACAGCGGCTTATGCTACCGGCGAGAAACAGCTCTCTTATCCTGTGAAAATGTGTTTTGAATACATCCCCGGATCCTATTTTAACTGCTATTATAGAGCGTTCGTTTCCGAAGAACATCAGAGGATCTGCATTTGTCTGAATAATAGTATCAAGAGCCTGCTCGGAGTAATATGTGTCGCCATAAAGGAAACAAATATTATCTTCAATGAGTTCTTCCGTAAACCTGTCGATTTCCAGTATATTGTTTGCAGGTTCATATCTTTGTGAACCTGGTATTTCATATCTTGGGTCATGAGATGTGACAATGACATTACAGCCCGGATCCATTTCATTTAACAGCCTTACGGTTCTGAATATTATTTTCTCACCATTTATTTCAATAAAATGCTTGGGTATATTATTGAAATTGCTCCACCTGGTGCCTTTGCCATCGGCCATAATAATATATTTCATGTAACACCACTCTCCTATTTTATCACTTTGTGATGTCTGTAAAAATCTCCGAGCTCTCCATTTCTCTGTCCGCCCCAAAGCTGTATTATGTTTACCCCTGATGATGTGTTCGCTTCAATGATGCAGAATCCAGTAGGGGTAATCAGAATATCCCATGCTACGAAATACATATAAGGGAGCTTTTTTGCGAGGCTTAGCATGCTTTTTTTGAGATTATCCCAATCCGGGATACGGACACCTTCGATAGGTGAGCCTGAATCCGGATGAGCCTTGTGCACATCCAGATTGTGAAGACATCTGGCTTCACTCAATGTGCCTGTTTCGAGGTCAATTTTTGATACGAGCCCGCCTCTGCTGCCATTGTCAACAGGAATTGTTTCGCTGGTTCCTATACGCTGTACAGCAAAGAATATTTTGAACTCATCGGTTTTGGGATCTCTGAGAGTAATCAGGCGGATTGTGTTTACTGTTTTGTCATAAATATCAGAAGAGTACTTGTGTTGGCTCATAGCCTGACATATCATCCAGTCTTCCTGTTTCTTTAAAAATGCAAGCATATCATTGCGGGATACGGGCTTTTCATCTATATAGGGGCAGCTATTTTTGTAATCGAGCCTGAATACGCCATTGCCCTTGCCTTTGGCATATGGTTTGATGAACAGAGGACTGTGATGCCTTATAATCTCATAAACATCCTCGTAGGTCATGTTTGAATTGTTGAAATCAAACAGCAGCTTGTCACGTTTCATTGCATGTATTTTCGGTACAGTTACATACTGCTGCAGCACTTCATTGCAGGCGATTTTGTTGTTTAGAAGATAATCAAAAGGCTCATTGATGTACCTTGATCTGTACCAGTCAAATTCCGACAGATATTCTTTTTTGTCATTGTGCTTCAAATCATAAAGTATCCATTGGTCAGCAAGATAGCCTCCAGCGATATTAGCATGAAGTTTTGTGAAAAAAGAACATTTAAAATTGTTTTTAGCAAACAGTATTCTTCTGAAATAAAGGATAAAAAGTCTTAGTTTGTTGAAGCATTTTCTTGCAAATTTAAGCATAATCAGTTTCCTTTCAATGTCAGTATCATGTCAGACAGAAGCTCTGTGGAGTGTCCTAAAGATTCAGGTAAAAATCTTTGTCTGTAGCTTTGAAGCACGTTTTCAGGATATTCTTTTTCTATGGCATGGCAAAGCTCTGTAGCTGATTTAAATACGCATCCGGGCATCTCTTTGAATAAATCTATATTGGTGCCGTTTTTGGACGTATATTCGTCATAATCGTATACGAAATAATATGTTTTGCGATTTAGTATTGCACCCTCAATGGCTATGGCTGAATAATCTGTAATAAGATAATCGCAGACTGAAAGCAGTTCTACAGCCTTGAAGTCATGGCAGGCGTAAACCTGCGGGATGTCACAAGAAAGGGGCTGATTGGGGTGGCCTTTGACTATCAGTATGTATTTTTTAAAATCCATATTCTGTGCAAGCGGCAGCCAGTTTACTTCAATGCCTTTTCTGAATGTGGGGGCATAAAGAAGCACTGTCTTGTCTCTGAATTCAGGATAATGTTCATATATTTTTTCCCGGTTTGAGGCTTCCTGGGCTAAAAGGTAGTCTATCCTTGGAAGGCCAATGTTGACAAGCTTGTCAGGTGTAGTGCCAAATGAGGCACAGTAATAAGGATTCCAGGCCTTGCCTCCTGCGATAATATAATCGTATTTTTTGTGCATACAAAGCTCTTTTGCGATAATATCGCTTCTGCCTCCTGCCTTGCCTATGGTCTGATATCCTGACTGTTTGATTTTGCCAAGAGCATGCCATATCTGAATTACTGTAAGGCTGCTTTTGTGCTTGAGCATGCATACGGCAGGCCAGTATGAGTCAAGAATGCATATATTTGAAGTAGCCAGATGATACATGCTTTTGAGCATACATATGCCAAATGAAAGATAATCGGCCTTGCTGTCACTGGAGCGTTTGCATATGGTGACAAAATGAAACTGGGGATCCTTTTGGGCAAGCTCCTGCTGAAGCATAGCAAAATCTAAAGTTTTCTCGTTTGACTGCCTGCTCAGAAAAAGAATTTTGTTACTGTCAGATGGCAAAAGCTTCATCGGAGCATATATAACCTTTATAATGAGTTTGAATAATCTTAATATATATTTCATAAATCTGTCCTTGTGTTTAATCATATATAATTTACCACAAGTCAGCTTCAAAGTAAATGACTGCGATGTGGCTGTTTGGTGTAAAAGTTGATTTTTTTGCCGTCTTAGAATATAATATCATTTATGAATTCTGAAAGCCGCATGGCAACAGAGCACATGGGAGAAATTTATGTTTAAAATATTAAAAGAGATAATAAACGAACATATATCAT
>CAVAON010000074.1:0-9746 GCA_963590215.1 Anaerovoracaceae bacterium
TCATTAACAAGCTCTTCAAACCCGGACATAATAAACCAATAAAAAAAGACCACTATAAGGTCTTTGAAAAATATTCGTTTGGTCAATTTAATGGGAGACTTTATTTCTTGTGGTATCGAATTCATAAATCATTGCCTCCTCTTCTTCTTATTGTTTTGTTTGGCTTTTGAAGTTTTCTCTTTTCCTTTACTTCGGGAGTTACTGTATTTCGCTCCTGTTTCAGTGAACCTCTCCTTGCAGGTTTTGAGGCTTTCCTTGTAACATTTTCAGGATTTACATTTCGAGAATTTCTTTCTGTTCTTACAGATGAAGCTTTCTTTTCATTTCCTGAAACCGATGCAGTTCCACTTGCCTTTTCTGCTCTTTCAACGGTATCTTTCAGATGTGCATTGCTGAAATGTTCATTGTCAAAATGTTCATTTCGTTCAGGTCTAAGTGTGCTTTCAGATGTTTTATCCGATTGCATATTTTTAACGTGTTCAGCTCCAAGAGCCGAATCTCTTCTGCTGCTCTTTTCTGCTTTAACGCTTTCGGTATTCTTACCCGCTTTTCCGCTTTGGACAGTCTGCGATTTATTTTTTTCAGAAGGTTTAGCATCTGCCTGATGAATTCCTGAAACACGACCTGTTTTGCGTTCGTCATAAAACGCTCTTCCGCCTCTGTTATCTGGACCCATTTTTTTAGCATCTGCTTTATCAGCAGCTTTCCTAATAGCACCTGCTGCACCATATCCGTCTGTTTTTTCTTCTACCTTATCAGCCACTTCATCTTTAACTTTGTCAGCTGCTGCGTGTATTCCTTTTTTCGCATCGTCTATGCCTCTTTTGCCTACTGCTGCTACTCCTGCAGTATGTATTGCTTTTCCTGCAAGTCCTTTAAGACCGCCTCTGTGTCCTCCGGTTACTGCTCTCTTTGTTCCTGCTACAAGTGTGCCGGCTGCCTTTCCTGCTCCTTTGACTGCTCTTCCTGCAGCAAGTGCGCCGATTACTGCCTGATAGCCTGATTTAAGTCCTGCGTCAACACCAGTTACTCTTTCTATAATGTTAGCTCCATCTATCATCATCCATGCGAGAGCTGCCTGCATTATAATCTTTGCCACAGAATTAACTCCATCAGATCCTGCTGAGAAGCTGCTTATGTATGACATTCCAAGAAAATAAAGTCCATACATCAGCATAATCATAAAGAGAACCGCAAACAGTGATATAAGGCTTCGTAAAAATTCTTTCATTCTTTGCCCTGATGCAAGGTCAGTCACTGCTATAAATGGTCCTATAAGCTGATGAGCTGCAATTTCCCATATGATTCTTGCAACCTTTAAAGACATGAAAAACAGTGCAATACAGCTTAAGGCAAGAGTTATTATCACTGTCCACCAGTTTACTGAATATCTATAATACCTATCATTAAATCCAAATAAGTTTGATAATAGTCCGCCATTCATATCTATAAGAGAAGCTTCTCCGTCACCATCGACAGTAAGTTTTGACTGCCACAGATCAGGATTTTTAATTTCATCATCATTTTCATAATCTATATACTCATTTATATCAACATAGCTTAGTTTTTTCTGTGATGAAAAACTGTTTTTCTTTTTCTTCCCTTTTGTAAGATCAGAATAGCTGGGCAGATTCTGCTTATCTACAGTTTTAAGGTCTATGACGTTTTCTTTAGTCACCTTAAATGATGGAGAGACTTCCTCTGTTATCGCCTCTTTTTCAACTGCTGCTGTTGCAGATGATGTAAGGTCTGCCATGTATCCTGTTATCTGCGGAAGTGCTGTTACTATTAGCATAATCAGCACGATATTTTGCACAAGATTAACTCTGGCATCTGTCCTTTTTACAATCATATAATATCCAAGAAGCGTTATTGATATTACAAGCAACACACTTAAAAGAGGTCTTAATGCATCTGAATATTTTAGAAGCGAATCTCCTGTTGTAAAATCAAGTGCTTTATATATCGAAGTCAGAACATCATAGAAAAAATCGCACAGGCTACATAGTGCCTTGATAAGCCACCATCCAAGCTGCCTGATAAAGTCAAGTGCAAAGTTCTTTATATGAAGAATATCTGCGTAGTCTGTAAGTATTCTTATTATCTGCTCTTTTTCCATACGCTACATTATCCTCCTTTTCTTCTTTTTGCTGTCTGCAGGTGTTTTTACTGCATTTGATACAGCAGGCTTTTCTGCCTTTTCATGGCTTTCCATGTTCATGTCAACTGTAATTAAATCTGAAAGAGCAGAGAAAATTTCATCAAGTTCATCAGATGCTGTATTTTTTTCTTTAAGAGATAAAAGCTCCAGTGCTTCATATCCCTTTGCCCTTTCTTTTTCATCTTCTTCTTTTATTTTTGCTATTGCTTTCTTTTCCAAAGTAGCATACATAATGTTTTCGGCATCATCTGTTCCTATATCAAGAAGTGTGCATATGTTTATAATATCCGGGAGCGATATTGATGATACTGCCGGCAGCTTCTTTTTAATATATCCGTCTGCGGACCATATTATTTCATCAAGTACAACATCCTTTGTATTCTCAACAGCAACATCAAGTATCTTAGGCTTTTCCTTGATATTCTCTTTGAAGCCTGCCTTTGCTCTTTCCTGCTGTTCCTCTATGATTAGCTTATACACTTCCTGCATTTCAGGGCTGTCATATAAGATATTTCCCGATGGGAAATCATCTATAAGGTACTGATAACGATAAAGCATTTTATCTTCGCCCATATTGGCTATAGGGTGCGACTTGATACCACTTCCGTCAAGATTTGTTCTTTTGAGCCTGTTTACGATAACTTCACCCGGAAGAAGTTCTGTCAGTTCCTTTGGAGTAAGCAGCGGTCTTTCCTGCTGCATTTCTGTTCTTTCTTTTGAAAGTGAGAAAATCTTTCCCGTTCTGTTTACGACAGTGATTGTTTCTGTTCCAAGCTCTTCTGAAAACTCTTTTGTCGTTTCAGCTGAGTTAGTCAAGATATATACACTGTTACCACAGGCTTCTTTTATGATTTTTCCCTGCTTTTCGCCATATACGTTTTCAAGCTGCATATATGACTGGAGTATAAGGTTAAAATAGATGTTTCGCCCAAGTCCTACATTTAAGAAATGGTCAATATCTTTAATTTCAGGGAAGTTTCCGAATTCATCTAATATAAATACAACCTGTCTGCCACATTTTCCTGTTGGCGAATGTGTTGCCATTCTTGCAAGTGTCAGATAAAGCTGTGATATAAAGGTTGATATTAGAAAGTAGTTAGATGAATCATAATCAGGCATACCGATAAATACTGCTACAGGTTTTCCTCCAAAGCCTATACGCTTTAAGTCTATTGTTGATTTTGCTGTGAGCTTTGCTATATTCTCATAAGTAAATATCTTAAGAGCTGTCAGCATATTTGAATAAATTGAGCCTTTTGTTTTTTCACCTGCAGACCCTGTTGAAGCATATAAAAGCCTTGATATGTTCCCTTCGGGTCTTTCCTCAAAATATATATCAAGCATATTCTTTCCCTTGCCTACTGCTGTTGATGATAACACTGCAAATGTATTTACAATTGAAAACAGATTTATTTTCTTCTCATTTTCATGTGTTTCAGTAAACTGCTTTTCTTTATACAAAAGCTTTATTTCATCTGATTCTTTCGCCTTTCTTATTTCTGCTTCGGAAACTGAAAGTTCTCCTGCAAGCTGGCTTATGGACAAGTTTGGATTTTCTTTAAGAAGAAGTTTAATCTGCTTTTGCAGACGGTATATCTTCTTTTCATTTTCAGAAAGCCTGTTATATGCCTCTTCTTTTCGTTTTTTATTTTCTCTTTTCAAGAAAAACTTTCTCTTTTCGTTTTCAATTCTGTCTGCTTCTATGCAATCCTCTATATTAGCAAGTATTAAAGCTGTTAAAAGTGAAATTGAGTTGTCTTCAAAAAACTTATTTTCCCCTGCTGTATCAGGCGAAAAAACTGTTGCACAAAAGCTCTGGCAAAGAAGCTGTGCATCTGCAACATTCCCTGCCTTAAACTGCTGCGTTATAAGGTGAAGTGGATTAAAGCCTGCAGAGTATTCAGGATCTATCAGATTGATTATATGATAATCATACCCTCGCTCACATAGCGTTGGAATGGCAGCAGGAGCAAGTTCCAGTTTAGGGTCCGTTATAATCATTGACGGCTGATATTCTGCCCTTGAATATATATCAATTAATGGGAAAACAAATATCTCACCTTTACCGGACCTTGTCATACCGATAAGAAGATTGTTTACAGGAGTATCATCTATATAAAGAGTGTTCCCCTCTCTTGCAATGGGAAAGCCACCTTGCCCCGGAAATCTTTCTTTTGTATCAGGTATTCTCTTATACTGCTGCCTTATCTCTTCTCTGCTTGTCCATCTTGATGTTCCGTGCTGCCCAACATCAAGTCTTCCGTATGATACTTTCACCTTATATGCGAAAATAAAGTATCCAATCAGAAGAAATATAACAAGAGCTATAAAAAGTCCGATAGGAATAGACGGAATAAAAGGATTAACAGCAGTCTTTTCTGTTATCACTCCGTCTTCACCTATATGAACTCCGCCTAAAAGAGCTTTTATCCCTGCTATTGCAAAATTAAAAAGGAATATAAACAGCAAAGCAAAGACTCCGTAAACAGCTGTAAAAACCTTTGGATTTGTCAGCTTATCGTTTATATCCATAAGCCTTTGCCTTTTATGGTATCTTTCGTTTTTCTCTGTCGTATCCTTAAATAAATCTAATATATATTTGATAAAGTTTTTCACTTGAAACTCCTTTTTCCTTTAAGGGCAGGATATGTGGATACCCTGCGAAAAGAAAAATTTATTTAAACCAGCCTACTAATAGAGTTGCTATAGAACCTGCAAACATAATACACGCAATACCTATTATTACCTGCGGTGCTTGCTGCTTTGCTCCCTCTTTTCCACGTTGCCCTAAAGCTATCAGCATAATTCCGACAATTACAAGAACTATCGAAAGAAGATAAGGAAGAAATGCTTTTGCTTCTCCGATTATTCCCTCTGATGCCTGTTTACCTGCATTTGCTATTGCACCATCTGCATATGCTAAAGCAGGAGTCGCAAGAACAAAGCCTGTGACAGTTGCCATTGCTGCTGTCATTTTAAGCATCAGTTTCTCTTTTACCTCTTTTATTTTTTTAAGCATTTTAATACCTCCGTTTAGTATAAATTTCCGCCTGATATGAAATCTGTTAAGGTATCAGACTGTTTTTTTGCTATGGCATTATCGCCATCAAATTTAGAGATGAGAAAGCCAAGACTTTTCTCACCTTTTCCTGTATTTATGAATCTTAATTTTCCTGCAAATGTGATTACTTCGCCTTTATCCTTGCAGCCAAGAATTTCGGCATTTTCTGAAAAAGCAAGAATAGGTACTGCCATATCTTCTTTTTTTCCATCACCTAAGTCTTTTCCGCTGGGATCAAAGATATATAAGACGGCACTTGCATAATCAATGGTATCGCCTGTCTCTTTATTTACAGTGCTTTCTTTTTTCGGCTTATAGCCAAGTCTGCCTGACACTGCGGTAAGCAGTGCATATCTTTTTGCTTCACCCATATATACACCTCCTACAGTTCTATTTCTTCTTCCTCTTCTTCAATCACAGGCCCATTATGTGCCTGCTGCATATAGTCACGGACAAAACTGTAATTTTGCGTTCTATATTTGGCAAAAGTCTCCGCTGCTCTTTGCACATCAGTTTTTTCAATTTTCTCTTTTTCCATCTCTGCATCCTTACTCATTGTTTTCTCCCTTGTACTTCCTATCAAGCCATAACTTGCCCTCTTGTGTGAGGTAGTTTTCCAAATCGAAATCGGGAAAATGGGATAAAAGCACACTTCTATTCAGGCTCTTTTCTCTTCTGTATTCAATAAGAAGCCTTTCACATTTATTGTAATCTGTTTCCGTTTTTATGAGGCTATGAAGGCATTTATACTCTCCATTTTCATCTATGAACTGCAAAGGGCAAAGCCTATCTTTGCGTTCGCACGGATCACCTTCTGCTTCCCCCATATATTCCATGCAAAGTGAATTTTTAAGGCTTACATATTCAAAGCCTGAAAGATGCTCCGGCTCTTCCTCCTGATCTTCTTTTTCTTCTGCCTTTTCTGCTCTTTCATCTGTAGATTCATCAAAGCTTTCATCAAAGGCATCATCAAAGTTTTCTTCAAAACTTTCTTCTTCAAAGTCAGGCTCCATTACTTCCTGCGGATAAACTTCCCTCACATCTTCCTCTGTTTCTTCGTGATATGATATTTCTTCTTTATACTTCATCGACAGGCTCCTTTCTCCGCTTTGCAATAAACATCAGTATAAGCACTATAAGACCTGCTAAAACTATGATTGCAACAGATACGGCAATTATTACGCCAAGAGCAGTAAGTCCTGCATTTTCATAAAATACTGTTGCCCGTATTTCATATGACATTTCAGGATTAGGACCGTATGTGCATATAGCAGCATATGATGTTTTATATGGCATATTATCTGTGTTTTCTCTATAAAGTGCTGTATAGTCAGAAGCAAGTCTAACTCCGGAATACTCTGCATATCTTACAGTCTCTCCGTTTTCCTTTTTGGCTTTTCCTTTCCATTTACCTGAGCTTATCTTGTATTCACCAGAATCAAGTCCGAGGCTTTCAAGTATTACACTTTCATATCCTGAGAAAACAGGAGTGCTGTCGTTTTTAGGAACAACTCTGCCTCCGATAACATATCCTGCTATATCATCATCACCAATAAATTTAGCAGTCACAGTAAAAGGTTTTGAGTAGCTTTCACCACTTTTTTCTACTGATACAAGGCTTCCTGTTGTCTTAAAGGTCTTGCCTGCAAATGTAGCATCAAAGTTTATGCTTGCAGGTGCGTTTGGCTTTAAGTCCTCTCCCCTGTAATTAACAGTGTAAGTGGACGGATTTCTTTCTTCCTCACTCCACTCTGTTTCAAGAAGATAATATTTTTTGCCGTCTATTTTACAGGTTTCCGGAACCTTCTTTTCCGTCAGATCTTTATACTTTTTCTCTTTTGTTTCATCTTCGGATATAACGGTAAACTTTATATCCGATGCTTTTTTAATTCTCAGTTTAGTTCTTTTTTCTTTTGGAATATCTGCAAGCTCCCCTTTTCCTATGTCTGATACTGTATAGTTTTTATATGCTGTATCATTAGTGGTAAATGTGAAGCTTTCCTGCAGAGGACCTGCAAAGGCAGGCTGTACTGCAAGTGCTGCTATAAGCAGAGAGGTAATTAAAATTCGTATACGCAAAATACCAACTCCTTCCTAATATGTGCAAAGAGTAAGCATTACGCTTACTCTCTGCTTAAGATGTTATTACTCTTTTCTTTTTCTGCTTGAAATTATCCATGCTGCTATAAGTACAAGCATAGCAATAAGTGATGCAATGGCAATAACAAGGTTCTTCATAAGATTTGTTTCATCGCCTGTTTTTGGTACAGAAGAATCATTTCCGCCACCATCTTTACCCTTGTCTTTATCAAAGGTAAGTATTATGCGACCATATTTCTTCTTCATCTTAACAGTCTGATTCTTATCTGTTAAATCTTTATGTTCGCCGATAACAGTGCCATTAAGCTGCAATGTTTCAAATACAACAATAGATTTTCCAAGATAATCTTTCTCAGGAATTGAGAAAGTAACTGTTACACTTCCGGAAGTCTTCTTTGCTGTAAATGTCTTTATTGCAGTTATCTCTTTTCCATCACTTCCCTTTATAGCTTTACCTGTAGACTTATCCATAAGAACGCCTGTTGCAGTATAAGTCTGTCCTTTAATCAGGTTCTTATATGAGATTATATCTGTAATCTCATTTTTAGCTGTGCGTGAAGCTTTTGTTTTGATTTCAGGGAAGACAATTGTCTGATTAGTATCATTTTTATCTTCGTGTGTTGCTATGGTTGCCTCACCAAGTAACAGTTTTTCAAAGACAACAACTGATTTTCCTGCAAGCTTTGAACCGTCAAATGTGAATTCCATTTCAACAGTTCCATCTGCTGTTTCAGGAATGAATGTCTTGCTTGCTGTTACTTCTTTTCCGTTTACCTTTATAGCTTTACCTGTTTCCTTGTCAACAAGAGTTCCTGTCATAGTGTATTCTTTGTCTGCGATAAGGTTTTTGTATGATACAGTATCAATTATTGTCACACTCTTATCAGCATTTGAAATACCTAAGTCTGTTTCGCTATCTTTCGCTGTCGTAGCTATTTCAGGGAAGAATACACTCTGGTCCTTATCTTTCAGATCTCTGTGAGCTGCAACTTCTCTGCCTTCATATTCTAATCCCTCGAAAGCAACTACTGTCTTGCCTTTAAGTGCTGAACCGTTAAATGTGAATTCTAAGTCAACAGTTCCGTTTGACTTTTCAGGTGTAAATGTCTTAGTTGCAGTCACTTCTTTTCCGTCTACTGTGATAGCAATTCCTGTAGCTTTATCAACAAGAGTTCCTGTCATAGTGTATTCCTTACCTGCAGTAAGATTCCAGTATGAAACAGTATCAATTATTGTCACTTCTTCATCAGCACATGATACATGGTCTTTAGTTTCACTGTCTACAGCTGAAGTTTTAACTGATGGTGATGGAGTAGACGGTATAGTAGGTCTTTCAACAAATGTTATTGTCTGTCCCCTGGCGTTAATGTTTTTATGCTCTGCAATATCTCTGCCCTCAAATGAGAGTGTTTCAAATACTACTACGCTCTTACCTTTAAGGTTAGAAGTATTAAGATTGAAGTCCATTTCAACATATCCTTCTACTTCGGTATTAGTAAATGTCTTGCTTGCTGTCACTTCTTCTCCGTTTACAAGAAGTGGCTCGCCTGTTTCCTTGTCCATAAGAATACCTGTGAGAGTATATGTATTTGGAACAAGTTTAGTATATGATACTCTGTCTGTTATTGTTACATTGCTGTCTGCATAAGCTGTATGCGACTGAGAATTTTTCTCTGAAGCAAGGGTCCTTATTTCAGGCTTGTCAGCGTCATTTTCAACTGCAGCAACATCAAGCTCTTCTGCATTAACCTTAATCTGCAGTGTGTTTGCTTTATAGTCCTGTCTTGCAAGAGTAATATTTTTGTAAACTGTGAGATTATCATTGGCTTGTATCCCGTTTACTGTCGCATTAGGACTGTTGTCATTTGTAATAGCTCCTCCGATAAAGCTGCTTGCTGAGAAGTACATAGTTCCATCTTCGGAAATCTTTACAGTGTAATTGATGTTATCATTGTCAGTTATATTCAGCACATCACCTGCTGCCAGTGAGAATGAATTTGCAGCTAATTCTTCCGGTGTAGCTGGTGTATCATTCTTTGAGGCTGCTTTATATGTTCCTGTAAAGCTTACAGTTGCTGTATGAGTGTAAAGCTGCTTACCGTTATCATCAAGGCTTCCTTTTGTCTCCATAACAGCTGCACTTTCGCCCGGCTGGTCATAAACTCCATCGCCATTTAAGTCAACAGCTGGCTCTACTTCTTCTTCATATGTCACAGGTGTATGAATTGCTGTTGCATTTATTGTGCCTGTTCCTGTTCCCTTGAATGTAATGGCTTCTGTTTCCGCTGAGAAATCACTCTTTGTCATTGGAGTAAATTCTCTTGAAAAATCAGCCTTATATCCTGTGTATGATACTGTAGGGATATATACATCACTTACTCCGTTAATGTTATAGCTATATTGATTGCCATCAACTGTTACCGT
>CAVAON010000075.1:0-9667 GCA_963590215.1 Anaerovoracaceae bacterium
CAGACCACCCATAAAGTTAAAGGGTGGTCTGTACCACTAAAAAAGTTAAAGAGCCGTTTGTTTTTAGGAAGGAGGAATAGAGACAGCTTTAAACATGAATGAACTGTCTTTGATGGCATTCGCATCGGAAAAGTTCCTGTGGAAATCGGCTTTTAATGGTTTTTTGTGTGCCTGACTGCATAACACCACCAAAAAATACCGACCCATTAAATATTAGGTATGAAACCCATATTTTAAGTCGGTATCATCTGTACGTCAATTTTCTGATAAAATGTGGTGCAGTATTTTTGTTGGCTTTTGGAGAACTCAAATCCTGCAACCGCCTGAAATCCCTATATTACAGGTCCTATGCTGTCTATTGCATAAGGTGTTGCCTGATATACAAAATAATTCAGCCAATTCATATATAGCAGATTGGCATGTCCTCTCCATGTAACCATTGGTTCTTTAGTATCATCATTATCAGGGAAATAGTTTTGAGGTATTTTGATATCAAGGCCCTGATTTTTATCCCTCAGATATTCCTGTTTGAGTGTATCCACATCATATTCTGAATGACCGGTTATAAATATCTGTCTGCCATTGTCAGTCATTGCGGCATATACTCCTGCTTCCTCGGAAGAAGCCAGAATTTTTAGTTTACTGCATCTTTCGATATCTTCTCTATCAACCGTCGTATGCCTTGAATGAGGCACCATAAACACATCGTCAAACCCTCTGAGAAGTATGGCATTCTTTTTGTCAGCCTTATGAGGAAATATACCAAACAGCTTTTCATCAAGAATTCTCTTTGGTATTCCAAAATGGTAATACAGTGCAGCCTGCGCGCCCCAGCATATATGGAACGTGCTGTAAACATGAGTCCTGCTCCACTCCATTATTGAACAAAGCTCTTTCCAGTATTCAACCTCTTCAAAATCCATCAGCTCTACAGGAGCCCCGGTTATAATCATTCCATCAAAGAATCTGTCTTTAACCTTGTCAAATGTGGTATAAAATTTAAGCATATGCTCTTTTGATGTGTTTTTTGACTCGTGGCTTTTGACCTGCATAAGCTCCAGCTCCACCTGTAATGGCGTATTACCCAGGAGCCTTGCAAGCTGAGTTTCTGTTGCCACTTTTGTCGGCATCAAATTGAGAACGAGTATCTGCAAAGGGCGTATATCCTGTGCGGTAGCCCTCGTATCATTCATTGTAAATATGTTTTCACTGGCAAGCACCTTCGCTGCCGGCAGTTTATCAGGAATCCTGATGGGCATAGTAAATCCTCCTACTTCAACGCATTATCAATATCTGCAATCAAATCAGCTGCATCTTCAAGACCACATGAATATCTCACCAGATCTGGCGATACTCCTGCTGCTTCAAGTTCATCATCTGTCATCTGCCTGTGAGTCGAGCTTGCAGGATGCAGACAGCATGTTCTTGCATCTGCAACATGAGTTTCTATGGCTGCAATCTTAAGGTTTGCCATGAATTTTTCTGCTGCAGCTCTGCCGCCTTTAACTCCGAAGCTTACTACGCCACATGAACCGTCAGGCAAATATTTCTGACCTGTCTCATAATCCCTGTCGCCTTTGAGTCCACAATATTTAACCCATTCGATTTTGTCATGGTCATTCAAAAATTGTGCAACTGCCAGCCCGTTTTCACAGTGTCTTTTAATTCTGACATGAAGACTTTCAAGACCCAGATTCAAAAGATATGCATTCTGAGGTGACTGGATTGAGCCGAAATCTCTCATAAGCTGTGCAGTGGCTTTAGTTATGTATGCTCCTTCAAGACCGAATTTTTCAGCATAAGTTATCCCATGATAACTGTCATCCGGAGTGCAAAGTCCCGGGAATTTATCTGCATGTTCAAGCCAGTTGAATTTGCCTGAATCAACAATGCATCCTCCTACTCCTGCACCATGACCATCCATATATTTTGTAGTCGAATGAGTAACTATATCTGCACCCCATTCAAAAGGTCTGCAATTTACAGGGGTTGCAAAAGTATTATCTATAATCAGCGGCACTCCGTGGTTATGAGCTGCAGCTGCAAATTTTTCGATATCCAGAACAGTAAGTGCCGGATTTGCTATAGTCTCGCCAAATACAGCTTTGGTATTAGGCTTGAATGCAGCCTCAAGCTCTGCTTCTGTAGCATACGGTGATACAAATGTAAAATCAATGCCCATTTTTTTCATTGTGACAGCAAACAGATTGAATGTACCTCCATATATACTGCTTGATGCAACAACATGATCACCGCATGATGCGATATTGAATACAGCATAAAAATTTGCCGCCTGCCCTGATGATGTAAGCATTGCTGCACTGCCGCCTTCAAGAGCAGCTATTTTGGCTGCCACATAATCGTTTGTAGGGTTTTGCAGTCTGGTATAAAAATATCCTGATGCCTCTAAATCAAACAGTTTACCCATATCCTGGCTCGTATTATATTTAAAAGTTGTACTCTGAATAATAGGTATCTGTCTGGGCTCTCCGTTTCCCGGTCTATATCCTGCCTGTACGCACCTTGTTCCTATTGATTTTTCATTCATAAATTAACCTCCATAAAAAAAGGCGATGTTGACTTACGCCAAAATCGCCCTTAGTAAACTCATCTCTCAAGCATTGTCTAGAGAATCTGACCAAAGGCGCTGCTGCACATCATCATAACCATATTCATTTTACCTGTATTACGACTGTACATAACACTGCCTCCTGCTTGTTTATGTATATATTTTATGTCACTGGCACATAATTGTCAACACTGTTTTGTGATTTTGATATAATATTTCAGCTGCTCAGCTTCTTTTTTTCCCTGCAGGAAGCTGTGCAATTATAACTGCAGCCAACATAAGGGCGCAGCCCAAAAGCTCACGTCCGTTCATGGTTTCATGAAGGAAAAGGAAACCCGATACAGCACCAAAAAGCGATTCAGTGCTTAATAAAATTGATGCCGTGGTCGGATTTGCATTTTTTTGTCCTACCACCTGCAATGTAAACGCTACAGCAGATGACATGATGCCCACATAAAGCAGGCTCGGCGCACATGCCATCACGCCTGCAAAAGTATTTTCTTCTGTAAAAAAAGATACTATCAGACTAATAAGGCCTGAAACTGCAAACTGCAAACATGTAAGCTTTGCAGCATCAACTTTTGGCGCAAAATAATCTACCACTAATATATGTACAGCCCAGCCAAATGCACCTATAAAAACTATTATATCTCCCTTTGCAATGGTAAACTCCGTAGTGATACAAAGGAAATAAAGGCCTGCGGCACCTATACATGCTCCTATCCAGTTGTTTACATTCGTCTTGTGTTTAAGAAACATCCCGATAATAGGAACAAGCAATATATATAGAGCTGTGATAAAAGCAGTTTTACCCGCGTCTGTTGAAACAAGCCCCACCTGCTGCAGATTGGCCGCAAAGAAAATCACAATCCCTGCTGCGATACCTCCCTTGAGCAGAGTTATTCTGCTGTTTCGTTTTTCTTTGATGCTTTCATATCTGTCTGCACCCGTTCGCTTTTGTCTGAGTCTGTCACCTGCTACAAATACAGGTATCAGGGCCAGCGAGCCGATAAACATTCGCACTGCACTGTACATAAACGGTCCTATGGTATCCATGCTGTCACGCTGCGCCACAAATGCGAATCCCCAAATCAATGCAGTACCCAAAAGACATAAGTTTGATTTAAATGTTTTATTCATATCTTCCTTCCTTTATCAGTTTATTTTTAACGGGGAGCTGCGCAATTATAACTGCAGCCATCATCAACACGCAGCCTAAAAGCTCCCTTGCGCTCATCATTTCATTCAGAAAAACAAATCCTGCCACAGCACCAAACAGCGATTCAGTGCTCAATATCACAGATGCTGTAGTAGGGTTTGCATATTTTTGTCCTGCAGCCTGCATTGTATATGCAATCCCTGACGCCATAATTCCTGTATAAAGCAGACTTGGTATCGACGCTATTACCGCCTCAAGAGTATTTGTCTCAGCTATAAGGGCTGCAACAAGGCTCAGAAGCCCTGCAACAAAAAATTGCAGACTGGTAAGCTTTGCCACGTTTACCTTTGGTGCAAAATAGTCGATTATATATATATGAACAGCCCAGCCGATTGAACATGCCACAACAAGCATATCTCCTGCCTTAACAGTAAAATCAGATGTCACACACAGAAAAAACAGTCCGGCAGCTCCCAAAGCCACACCTGTCCAGTTATTTATATTTGCCCTGCGTTTTAAAAATATACCTATCACAGGCACCAGCACTATATATAAAGCGGTGATGAAAACAGCCTTGCCCGCTTCAGTTGAAACAAGAGCTGTCTGCTGAAAATTCATAGCAAAAAAAATTACAACACCTGCTGCTACACCGCCTTTTAACAGGTCATGTTTTGATGTCTTTTTCTTAACATTTTCAAGATTTGTATTGCTTATTTTATCCTTAATAATAAATACAGGCACAAGCGCTGCAGAGCCCAGAAACATACGGATTGCACTATACATAAACGGACCCATTACACTCATGCTGCTTCTTTGCATGACAATGGCAAATCCCCATATTGCAGCTGCTCCAAGCAGGTACATGTTCCCTTTAAAAGTTTTGTTCATATACTATCATCCTTCTCTCTCCTACCTTGTTTCAGATTTTATCATTTTATTGCACATGTTTGTTTTGTAATTTGTTTAGATTTATTACAACTTTATTTTGACATTCTACAAAATTCTTGATAAGATAAACAAAAACAGAAATGAGGAATCATCATGGCTTTAACAGTAAGAGATATACCGAATCTGCCCGGTCTTGACAGCTTGAAGCTGATTTCAGGCAAAGGCGGCCTTGACAGAAAAGTTGTTACTGCAGGTATTGCAGACTATGAATTTACTCCTGCAGCAAAATTCAGAGATACTACCGACTTTGTAAAAGACAGCTTTGTCATAACCAGCCTGTTGTTTGCATACCGCAATCCCGAAGCTATACTTGATGCTGTAAAAGCTCTGTACGACTGTGGTATATCAGCTATTGCCTGTAAAACAGTAATATTTAATGATCTTCCGGAGGAGGTATTACAATTTTCAGAGAATCATGACATGCCTATATATACCTTTGGCAAGGAGCTTTATTTTGAAAATATCATATTTGAAATAATGTCTGCGCTTCATACTGATGATGATGCCGTACTTAACACTGATAATATACAGGATATGATAAATTCTTATCTGTCCGCTCAGGAGGTTACTGCAATCTGCTATGGTATATCCCTGGAACTGAAGCGATATATCACCGTAGCATATATCAAATACAAAGACGCTGCTCCCATGAATGCCGACAGAATATACATGTCTCTTTCAAGAAACAAAAGTCTCAAGGATAAAATCCTTACATGCGGATTCGACAACGGTTTGTTCATAATCATAACATCGTCAAAAGACGACATTGAAAGCCATGATATAATTTTGAGAGAAGCACTCGAAAGTCTGCCTCTTGTTACTGACAGGCTTTCTGTTTCTCTAAGCGATGTTCATATTGCATTTGAACACCTTGATCTGGGCTTTAAAGAAAGCTACTACTGCCACTGTGCTTCAGAAGCCGAGAAAAAGAATTTCAGATATTACAGCAGCATCGGTATATATAAGCTGATTACGCCTCTTATCAAAAGCCCTTATGTGTTAAAATTCGCAGAGGATTATCTCAAAAAAATCAAAGACAAGCCGGAGTATTATCAAACCGTCCTGTCTTATTCCAGAAATCATGGCGATTTTACAGCTGTATCAGCTGAAATGAAATGTCATACAAATACGATAAGATATCGAATCTCAAAAGCCAAGGCACTTGCAGGTCAGCCTGATATTTCAGACAATGAATTTTATAGAAATGCGTCTATTGCAATATCTATAGACAATATTAAAAGGTTTTTTGTATAATAAAGGGGCGGTCAATACCGCCCCATTTATTTTGCCTATTTTTCTACAAAATCCACATCTATGACATCATCCATCTCTGCTTCCATAGCTTTTTTAAGCCTGCTTATTTTCCTTGAGATATACAGCAGTGAAACAATATCTGCTATACCATCTGCTATGAGGAATATGCCTGCAAATGTCATAAGTGCAACTGCACTTGCGAATGGATTGAATATGACAACTATGCCTGCAACAACCATTATTATTGCAGTAAAGAGTATAACCCACCAGCCCTGTCCTTTGATTCTGAGAAGGTCAACCGCATACTGAACTTTAAGCACCCCGTCGGCAAGCATTATAATTCCTATAATGGTAACTATAAAGCCTGCCAGGAACTCAGGCTTTATGAATATGAATATACCGCCTGCAATAAGTATTGCACCCTGCACAAGACCGTAAGAGCCAAATATATTGACCCTGCTGGTTCTGAAATACTTCACAAGTCGTGTAACTCCCCATATGCAAAGAGCCGCAGCTATTATATAACATATGGTCACTGTACTTGCTGCAGGGAATATGACGAAGACTATACCCATGACTATCAATGCTATTGCCATAAATATTATTTCACGTTTGATTCCGTATATTTTTTTCTTTTCCATAGTAACGCTCCCTATTTTACCGTATCAGTTATCCATTGCCCTATTTTGTGTATTACTTCTTCGCCTGTGCTTTTGGGTCCTCCGTTATGAATTTCATGATAAAGATCCGGCCATTCCACATATGTGCATATATTTCCTTCATTCTTTGCAACTTTTCGTGAGCCGTCCACATCACATATCTTATCTGCATCACCGTGCATCAGTAGCAGGGGTTTTTCACATCCTTTGCCTTTTTTCTCCCATGTGCCGTCATATAGTGCATTACCTATCGAGAAGCCTTCTATCGCTGTCTGCAGGCTGATTTTGTTATGAGTCATAGGGTCATTACTATATCCCGTTACAATTTTGGGATTACCAAGTATACTTTCATCTATATCTGAGCCTATCGTAAGTGAAGGCATCAGCTTAGACATGATATTTACTGTATGATAGAGCATACCTGTAACTGGCCTTACAAGCTTAATCCACGGTGCTGATATGACATAAGCACAAGGCACTGCATTCAGCCTGCCTCTATATCTGTAATCAAGGCCAATATTGCCTCCCATGCTATGCCCGTAAAGGATAACAGGCTTGTCAGGATACTGCTCCATCGCATATTCAATCAGGCCATCTATATCCGAAAGCACATCAGCTCTTGGTGCACAGTGACCGGGCTTGCCCGCTGTAGCACCATGGCCTCTCAAATCCATGCCTATCATTTTAATTCTATATTCCTCAAGCATGGATGCCATTCTTTCATATCTGAGAAAATATTCACCTATGCCATGTATGCAGCACATTATATATTCTGGACTGCTGCATGAAAACTCATAGGCTTTGAGCCCCTGCTGTGATGATTTTATGGTTATTTCCTGGTGCATCTTTTTGTACTCCTTTCATTTCATAACATTTCTAATCCGAGTTGTTACATTATGAGACCGTTTACCTTCGCTGCTATTGAACTGATTCTGATAATATATTATTTTAATTTTACCGCTGAACCGGTAAATACAATGCAAAGGTGAATGAAATGGACAAAATATGTTGCATTTGCGGCGCGGCCTGCGGAGAAATCGCGTTCAAGGGCGAATATATCTGCGACAATTGCGCTCATTTTTTAAAAGAAAACTTTTAGGTTCCTCTATTATAGTTTTCACCAAATTACATAGTTTTTTGTTCAAAAAAACATATAATAGAAAACAATGTTCGGGCTGGTTTTGCAGCCTCCAAAAATCTACTTCCAATACAGGTTCAGCGGGTTCCCCTCTTTTGTTTTTCTCTATTGATTCTCTTTCGTGTTTTGGGTTTCATTACAGAAAAGCCGAATTTCCCGACAGGCTGACGTTTAAGCCCGAAATATTCCCCATGGTTATAGGCTACAAGAGACGCCTTATCCAGCCTGATGCGACCATTTTCGTCTATGTATTGTTCATCAACGTGAACCTTAAGGATGTCTGCTATGAACATATCATGACTGCCAAGCTCTATAACCTCACGGACATGGCACTCTATGTTTACAGGTGACTCTTTGATCATCGGACAGCTGACGATTTCAGCCTTTTCGGGTGTCAGGCGCATTTCTTTGAACTTGTCCCTGTCACGTCCTGATTTGACACCACAATAATCAGTTGCAAAAGCAAGCTCCTCGCTGCACAGGTTAATTACAAACTCTCCTGTATCTTTAATTATATCATATGAGAACCGCTCTTTTCTAACTGATATATATGTCATCGGCGGATCTGAATTTACTATCCCTGTCCATGCAACAGTAATAATATTAGGTTTGCTGCTGCCGCAGCTTACCATCACAACAGGCACTGGATTTAGCATTGCTCCGCCCTTAAATGTTTTTTTGCCCATATATCACTTATCCTTCCTGAGTTTATCGAGTATTTTCTGAAATTCATCGGGAAGCTTACTGTCAAACTCCATATATTCTCCTGTCGATGGGTGAATAAATCCAAGCGTCCTGGCATGAAGCATCTGTCCCTGTGCGCCATAAAGAGGTTTTGACGGGCCGTATACAGTATCTCCCAAAAGGGGATGCTTTATATATGCCATATGCACTCTTATCTGATGGGTTCTGCCTGTTTTGAGCACAGCTTCTATGAGAGTGAATCTGCCGAATCTTTCGAGAACTCTGTAAGTCGTATATGCTTCTTTGGAATTGCTGTATGTAACAGCCTGCCTGAGCCTGTTTGACGGGTCTCTGCCTATGGGAGCATCTACCACTCCCTCATCCTCTGTAAAATTATTATATACTATAGCCTGGTATGATCTTTTAATTGTATGCTCTGCAAGCTGTTTTGCAAGACATCTGTGAGCTTCATCTGTTTTGGCTATCATCAAAAGTCCGCTGGTGTCCTTATCTATTCTGTGAACAATTCCCGGCCTTATGACGCCATTGATGGAAGAAAGCCTGCCTTTGCAATGATACATTATGGCATTTACAAGTGTACCTGTATAATTGCCTGCCGCAGGATGAACCACCATTCCTTTGGGCTTGTTTACAACAAGCACATCATCATCCTCATATACAATATCAAGAGGTATATCCTCGGCTGTTACATCAAGCTCCTCCGGCTCGGGCACCAGTATTTCTATAATATCCCCTGTATTTACTTTTCGTTTTTTTTCTGTACATACCTGTCCGTTCAAGCTGACGCACCCCTCTGCAATAAGCTTTTGAATCGCACTTCGTGACAGGCTTTGCACGCTCATGGCAAGTGCAGCATCTATTCTGCTGCCTTTCATGTCCTCTTCAGCTTTTGTTCTTATCAGGTTTTCCATTTTTCTTACCGTCTATAACAAGCAGATAAAATATAAGGAGGCCGCAGCCTGTGCATACTGCTATATCTGCTATATTGAATACAGGATTCCATACTTTAAAGTCAATAAAATCTATGACATATCCATAGACGCATCTGTCGATGAGATTGCCTATGCCGCCTCCTGCAATGAGAGATATAGCTGTAAGCTCTGTCACTGCCAGTCTGTTTTTGAATAAAACAAGAATAATGATTCCTGCTATTATCATAAGAGCAGGAAAACCTATCAGAAATATGCTTTTGCCTGCCATAATTCCAAAGGCTGCACCGCTATTATGTATATATG
>CAVAON010000076.1:0-9445 GCA_963590215.1 Anaerovoracaceae bacterium
CCGAAGCTGTCATTGTAGTATGCACTCAGGATAGACTGAATATCGAGGTTATTAAACCCTGTGAATATGCTTTCTCTGCTTACCCTAAGGCAGCCTGTGATAATACCTCGTTCAAGGTATGTGTTTGTCTTGAATGCCGACTCAAACAGGGATCGGATAAATTTCATCATCTCAGGATAAAAGCCCTCGGTATATGCATTCTCTAAAGGCACATCATATTCATCTAAAAGGATAATTGTATTTTTTCCATGATATTTAGTAAGGCACTCCGAAAGAAATTTCAACGCATCGCGATACTCTACAGGCTCAGCTTTTCTTGTCATGATATCTCGGTATACTTCCTTTTGATCTTCTGCGATAGTATCTGAGTTAAGCACATATTCATGCCTGCGAAATTCGCTTGCAATTTCTTTGCGCAGCATAGCTAACGAATTCTCATAGGTATCCTGTTTGGAGGATTTTAACGACAGGGATATAACGGGGTACTGCTGCTGATGTTTCAGTATATCCTCACCGCATCTGCTGATGGCAAGACCGTCAAAGAGATATCTGTTGTCTATTCTCTTACCCCGGTCAGTGATTTCATCTTCAAAAAATCTGCATATCATACTCTGGTTCAGAGTCTTGCCGAATCTGCGTGGTCTTGTAAACAGTGTTACCTTGGCATTGCTTTCAAGCAATTCCTTAATCATCAGTGTTTTGTCTACAAAATACCCGTTTTTATCAATGATTTCCTTGAAATCCTCCACTCCTGTGGATATTTTCTTTTTCTGATTGTTCATAGCAGGCTGCTCCTTTCCCTGAAATTAATCTCTATAGCTATAGTATACTTTATTTTCACCGAATGCACAACTTAAATACCCAGCCTAAGCCAATTTATATTTTGCACTCAGCCCATATTATACATGCTTAAAATGTTGGAATTTCAACAAGTAAAGCCGTTTTAATGCTTCAAATCAGATCAGCGTATATGAAGATAAGATTTATGTATGGAATGATGGACGTATGCCTGAAAATCTCAATACGACAGAAAAACTGTTTGCAAAGCATTCTTCAAAGCCTTTTAATCCAAAGCTTGCAGAAATATTTTTCAAAAGCGGAATATTGAAGCATGGGACAGAGGCTTTGATAAAATCAGTGAAGCCTGTGCAAAATACAACAGTCCTTTACCTAAACACACTATTGACGACAGCGGTGTCACAAGCGATGCCGGAAAAGAGCTGAGCAATCCTTATATAACAGCTGCAGAATAATGTTAAAGCCCGGCTTTCGCCGGGTTTATTCGTTAATCAAGTTATTTGTTTTTCCTATACACCTCGCCCTGCTTTACCATACATTCCTGCTTGTAAAAGCTGATGCTGTATTTTGCACAAGAGGATAGCCTTTGCTAATATCTGTTGGGAATTTATATTTGCTCTATCGCAAATATGTTCCGAAATGGGAACATATCGTTGACAGTTTGCATATTATGCGCTATAATGGGAATACTTCTTAAAGGAGGGCAATACAATGGTAAAAAGAGAGGAATACCTTCGCAGCTTAAAACAATGGAAAGACGAACAGGTTATTAAAGTGGTAACCGGTATTCGCCGCTGCGGCAAGTCAACGCTGCTAACGCAGTATCAGGACTGGTTAAAAACAGAGGGAATTACTGATAATCAGATTATATCCCTTAACTTTGAGGAGCTGGAATATGAAGAACTGCTTGATTACAAAAAACTGTATTCATATCTGAAAGAACATCTTGCAGAGAATCAGACCACATATATATTTCTTGATGAAATACAGAATGTACCCGGCTTTGAAAAGGTTGTAGACAGTCTTTATGTCAAATCCAATACTGATATTTATATAACCGGTTCCAATTCCTATCTGCTCTCCGGGGAACTGGCAACTCTTCTGACAGGCAGATATGTTGAAATTAAAATGCTGCCGTTATCTTTTAAGGAATTTTTGTCCCTGACAGGAATGGATACCGAACGCGGATTTGCGGACTATTTGCAAAATGGCGGTCTGCCGTATATTGCCGTCATGGATCGCAATACCGAAAAAACACATATTTATTTAGAGGGTATCTATAATACGGTAATTGTTAAGGATATCGAAGAAAGACAGTCAAGAAAAGAAAAAGATCCTGCGAAACGCAAGGTTACAGATATAGCGCTTCTGAAAACAATAGCAAAGTTTCTTGCAAGTGTTGCAGGCAGTCCTGTATCTGTTCGGAGCATTACTGATTATCTGAAATCAAACGGAAGAAAAATCTCACCAAACACCGTTAATGATTATCTTGAAGCATTGACAGAGTCGTTCATATTCTATCCTGTTGAACGCTTTGATATTTCAGGTAAACAGCTGCTCAAAGCAAACAAAAAATACTATATTGCAGATATGGGTATACGCAATTATATATTGCCTCGCCGCAAATATGACCTTGGATTTTCACTTGAAAACATTGTGTATCTTGAACTTTTACGACGCGGTTACAGGGTTACTACAGGCAGGGTCGGTAATACAGAGGTGGATTTTGTTGCCCAAAAGCAGGGAACATACACATATTTTCAGGTAACTGCAGATATAACGGCAAAAGAAACTTTTGAACGTGAGATAAGACCTCTTGAAAACATCCGCGATAATTATGAAAAAATTATACTTACCGCCGATCGTCTGAGTCCTGGCAACTACAACGGGATTAAGGTTGAAAACCTCATCGACTGGCTCCTTGAGGAATAGAAGTATAAATAGCCTGATAAATGAAGGAGCTTGCCGCACCTAACAATTATTCGTCAGTGCGACAGCCCCGCCTGTTACTCTCAGCAATATCGGCATAGCTTACAAGAGTAATATTTCTGTTTTGCCGGGCTGCTTCTACGCAGCTGTCTGTAAAGCCTGTCTTTGAAAACAGGTAATAATATTTATTCGGGAAATTAAACAGCTCTCCCTTTTCAAGTAATGAATCCAGCACAGCCTTATCTGCGGGTTTATTGGTCCATTTGCATTCTCCAAACAAAGCTTTATCTTTGTTTTCTATGCCCATAATGTCTATTTCTGTTTCTGTTTTGCGCCTTTCATCTGCACCCCACCATCTGCCAAGTGATGTAAATCGTACAGGGCATTTGTCATTGATAAGGAGTCCCCACAGATACTGCTTTGCAATATCCTCAAATATATATCCCATATACTCTGACAAAAATGGCGCTATTCTGTTGGAATACACTGCATCTGTGGCTCTCAGGTTTATAGCCGATATGTTTTCGGGTATAAATCTGTACCAGAACTTGAACATATTATCCTCCAGTGAATACAGAGTCTTTTTTGTCTTATGTTCTCCCATCGGCAGTTCTTTTCTGACTATGCCAAGAGAAATAAGCTGCCTGATATTATTCGCGCATAAGGCTGTGGATATGCCTGCCTTGCTTGCTATATCACCAAGCTTTGTATATCCGTCTGCGATAGCGGATATTATTGCAGTATAGGCTGCAGGGTCTTTCATTTCAAGTTTTATCAGACTGTTAGGTTCGTCAAACATCGGTGATGTTGATTTGAGATACAGCGATTTGATATTATTTTTGATATCCGCTTTTGAATCAACATATGAAAGATATTGCGGGGTGCCGCCTATTATGCCGTATATAAGCGCCTTATCAGAATCAGTAAAATCTTTGAGGTATTCACAGGTTTCCCTGAAGTCAAACGGCTGTATCTTAAACTGAGCTGTTTTTCTGCCGTAAAGAGGAGCCTTGTAGCTGAGAACCTCATCTTCCATATATGACATTGAGGAGCCGCACAAAATTATAAAGAGTTTTGACAGCTCTCTGTTTTTATCTATGAGCATCTGCAGGGTTGAGGCAAGGCTTCCCGCACTTCTTGCCACATAAGGGTATTCATCGATTACAAGGACTATGCGATTTTTTTGTGCCAGTCTGAATACCTGTTCAAATGCGCTCTGAAACGATGGGTATATAAGGTCTGATTCCTGCCCGGTTTCGTATTCTATGATGCTTCTGCTGAAATTGGCAAGGTTCTGTTTTTCATTTGACTCAACCCCGGTAAAGTATATTACCTCTTTGCCCTTTATAAATTCATTGATGATGGTGGTTTTGCCTATACGCCGTCTGCCGTAAATTACAGCAAACTGGAAAGTGTCTGTATCATACAGCCTGTTAAGCTCTGCAAGCTCAAAATTTCTTCCTATAAACATATCGTTCTCCAACACTTAAAACAAATTAAGTTAATAGTGATTAAGTAAATTATACATTCTGGCTTGGTATGTGTCAACAGGAATCCTTAACTTCCCCTATAACTTTCCCTATAATTTTATCAGGTATGCATATAGTTGCAGTCACTTATTCAAAAACGTTGCAATTTCAACGATTAAGCCTGCTTATACGCTTCAGCTTACTTAATAAATCGATTATTTCACTTGTCTGCCTGAGGGAAGCAGATCACTGTAACATACCCAATAGCCTGTCGTTTATTCATCTGCTGTGCTGTCTCCGAACAAAATCCGCATATAATCGCGGCGGGCATAGAGAATGCGATCAATATAGACTTCGCTGCCGTAGGCACGATAAAAACTGATGTAATTTCCACTTATAATAAAGCGATAATCGCTCTCTATATCTGCAATCGAAGATAGCGGAGACCCGGACTGTGCATGAGTCTGTAAAATACGGAGGTTCTTTGTAATTCGACTTACGGTTGCCAATGCTGCAGAGGGGTTTAGTAACTCTTCCTCAATATAGGCCTTGATTTTCATGAGATCGTTTAGGGCTTCTTCGGATAAATGCAGATTATTCATTGTCAATCCCGAGGTTATTCTCCACAGCTTCTAATGTCAGCCAGCCTTTCTCTTCACCGGATTTTCGGCCTTTTGCAAGTTCATTCATCAGACATATGGTTGCCTGCATTTTTTCAAAGTCCTGCATATCTAAAATGGCATACCTGCCGCGCCCGTTTTTTGTCAGAAAAACCGGAGCACCAACAGCCACATCATGCAGCACATCGCTATAATTTCGCAAATCGGAAATAGGTTTGATATTTGGCATATTGCTCAACTCCTTTCACCAATAGTATATTCCTGTCTGCTGTAAAATTCAACTGCAATTTTTACAACAGACGAGTTTCGCTGAGCCCAAAGCGTAGTCTGAAAACAACCAACGCAATTCTGTGTTACGTCATAATTGTGCCATGTATAGTGAAATGGAGCAATTAAAGTTTTGCTTTGATTTCGTTTTGCTGTAATCGTTGCAATTCCAACGATTCACCCCAATTATACGCTTCAAATCAAATCGATATGAAATCAACATTGATGGTGCACTACAAGGTTAAAGTATTTGCTTATGACAAAGACGACAACTTCGTAGGCCAGACTTACCAGTCACAGTGCAACTACACTTCGAAAGTGTTTGGTAAATAGTTAAAATAAATTAACTGTATATAGGAACAGACCGGCAGAGCCGGTCTGTTTCATTATTCAAGTTATTTGTTTTTCCTATATGCCTCGCCCTGCTTTACCATACATTCCTGCTTGTAAAAGCTGATCCCGTATTTCTGCACGACAGGGTAGCCTTCGCTGATAAAAGGCTCTGCATATTTTTTATCCTCTATCTGTTTCAGAGCTTCGTCGCATTTGGCTTCAAGCTGCTCGGCGTTGTCTGCAATCTTAAATTCTAAGATGATTACTCTGCCTGTGCTCACAATAGTAGTCTTGAGCACTAAATCGTATCTGCCGTATCCGCTTTCTTTGTTTGAATCCATCCTGTACTTGCCTGTTCTTGCCAGAAGTCCTGCAAGTAATCCGTGATAAAAGCTTTCTGAACTGTCAAAGTAGCTTAATGCATCCACAAATAGATTGTTAATGAAACCCCTTGCAGCTTCACAGTCCCCCTGCTCCAGTGCCTTAATCAAATCAGTGTTGTCTATGCTCTTCATCCTTTTATCAAACCAAGTTTTGATGGTTTCTTTGTATATTTGTCTGACTTCCTTGTTTGGGATAGCCAGTTCAAGATAAGTAGTACCTCCGGAATCTATATATATATCTTTCATCTTGAGATATCCTGTAAAGAACAGGAAGTTCCACACATTATCATCATTTGCATATATATCTCCATATGTGATATTCTCATGTGCAGGTTTTTTAATTGTACCGCCGCTGATTAGAGTTTCAAGATCGGCTCTCGCATCACTATCAGCATTTCCGGCTAATTCTTTGATAATATCATTTGACCCTGTATTTGACCAATATGGTTTTGTAGCTATTGTAAAGTTTCCTTTGTTTTTTCCCATGGATTCTTTTATATAGCTGATAATACTCCATGGGTTATATATTTCTACATTCCCAAATTGATACCCATCATACCATTCTTTGACTTCTTCATACTTATCCTCAAATCCATAGTATGCCAGCATCTCTTTAACCTCGTCTTCTGTAAACCCGAAGCTGTCATTGTAGTATGCACTCAGGATAGACTGAATATCGAGGTTATTAAGCCCTGTGAATACGCTTTCTCTGCTGACCCTAAGGCAGCCTGTTATAATGCCTCGTTCAAGGTATGGATTTGTTTTGAGAGCCGACTCAAACAGGGAGCGGATAAAGTCAGTCATTTCGTCATAGAACCCTCTGGTATATGCATTCTCTAAAGGCACATCGTATTCATCTAAGAGGATGATTGTTTTTTTGCCATGATATTTTGTAAGGCACTGCGATAGAAATGCAAGGCTGTCGAGATAAAAGCCTTCATTATCTGCAACATTGCATATTGCATTAAATCTGCTTCTTTCTTCCTTGGTCATGAAATTATTATCAAGCACATATTTATGCCTTTTGAACTCTTCACTTATTCTTTTTTTAATTTCCCCGTATGAAAGGGCATATGACTTTTGCTTGGCTGATTTTAATGACAGGGATATAACGGGGTATTGCTGCTGATGTTTCAGTATCTCCTCACCGCATCTGCTTATGTCAAGGCCGTCAAAGAGATATCCGTTGTCTATTCTCTCACCATGGTCAGTGATTTCATCTTCAAAAAATCTGCATATCATACTCTGGTTCAGAGTTTTACCGAATCTGCGTGGTCTTGTAAACAGTGTTACCTTGGCATTGCTTTCAAGCAATTCCTTAATCATCAGTGTTTTGTCTACAAAATACCCGTTTTTATCAATGATTTCCTTGAAATCCTCCACTCCTGTGGATATTTTCTTTTTCTGATTGTTCATAGCAGGCTGCTCCTTTCCCTGATATTGATCCCTATAGCTATAGTATACTTTATTTCCCCCCGGATGCACAACTTAAATAGTTGGGTCAAGGTAAGATGTTTTACTCAAAAGCAAGGCTTTGAGATGGCTTGAAGCCTTGTAATTCCAACGATTCAGTCTACTTGTACGTTTCAAATCAAAGCAGTTTGCATATTATATATCTTTTATCCTCCGACCATAAAATCTACATTTCTAATATTCCGTTAACCTCATCAATCCACTCACTGTCATCGCTCTCAAACAGCTTAATAAATTTCCCAAAATTGCTGCTTCCGGTAACCAAATCATTTACCTCCAGCTCACTCACCCACCGACGCATATCCACATAATTCTCCTTGGTAATATGTTTCATAACCTGCTCAATTTGATCTGCTCTCCCTTTGTAATTTTCCACTCCGGTATATTCTCTAATCAAAGGAGCATTTATCGGTTTTGCAGGCGATTTCAAATTTTCATCGGTCCAATGCTTGGATATAATCTGCATTGTACAAGGATTTCCAAACATAATCACTTCATTTGCAGCATCATCAACACCATGAAGCATTAATCTTGCGTTTAATGTCTTCAAACTGCTCATAAGGCTTTTTTTCCGTATCACAAAACACAAGTACCAGTTCATCTGCTCCATTCTGATACCGATCCTGATACCTTGCCGGGATATTTCCGTTACCCCCGGCATTAACTAATGCAATATCATATTGCTCGTTCCACACTTTCAGATCTTTCAGGCGGGAAAGATACTCATATTCCTCATTGCCCTCACATATAATGCAGATTTTGTGCTTATCAAAGAGCTTAGGGAGCTTATTTGGCATCGACATTGTCCCCCTTTACATTACCTTTAATACTGAGCAAAGAATTAATCAGTTCCGGATCAGGCAAAGCGCCAAGTGCGCCTTTCCTGTATTTTTCCATAACGTCTGAAGTATCTCTCACTCCCTGCTGTGCAGTAAAGTCAGCAAGTGAATACACATATACGCTCTCTTCATCTTTGTGAATGAACCAAATTTGTTCCTTACGGAACATTCTTCTGCAATCCATAAGATTTATATCGTGAACTGTAAATATCATTTGCGCACTTGTATTCAATGTGTTATTAAACATTGCAACAATTGCCCTTGTAAGCTTAAAGTGAATACTGCTATCCAATTCATCTACCACAAGAATCCTGCCCTGTTCAAGTGCCTCTATAACATAACCGGCAATAGCCGCAATCTTCTTTGTCCCTGTGGAATCAAACAACATACTTGGCACATGAACTCCTTTGTATGTGGAAACCAGCCTGATTTGATCCATAATATTTTCCGGAATATCAAGCACTTTCTCATCTGGCTTTTCATCATATTCATCGGGTTTCAGCTGTATTTTATCCATATCCACATACTCAAAGTTATCCATATACAAGTCTGCATTTTTTATAAATTCAACTACCTTTTGCTGTAACTGATTCTTATTCTTCATAAGTTCAATCGTGTGTTGCATAGGTATATTGTTCATATTGATAATATCAATTTTCTCAGCAAATCCGACAAGAATCTGCTTCATCTCATTGAGATGTTCAAATTTACCTGTATCTACTACATAACATAGCAAATTATTTTTTGATACGACTGAAATCATAGACTGAACAGTTTCATCAATACATTCATATTTTTCACTAATGGTATCCTTTTTCAACCAGCAAACTTTTTTTTCATTGTTATATCGGTCTTTGAATATCTCAGAAAAAGATTCATAAATATATTCTTTTTTCACTGCATCATACTTAAAGTCGTAAGAGAACTTTCTTCCGGATGCCATAAATGTTACACCCAGCTCGCAAACATCACTCGCAGTAAATATATTTGGCATTAAAACGTTTTTTTTATTCAAAAGCACATTTTTTATTCCTATGATACACTTAATTAAACAGGTTTTTCCTGCATTGTTCGGACCATATATTCCTGCTGTTTTAAGCACATTAAAATTGTTCTCATTATGAACATTGGCTCCAAATTTTTTATTTCGCATATCTGCTTTCATTGAAAATGTGATGGCATCCTTAAATGCATAACAGTTTTTTGCTCTTACCTCTATAATCATGACTTCTCCCTCCGAGTTACTTTTATTCTTTCCTTACCATTATTATATCATTCGATATTTTTTATGCAACTTTTTTTCACGAAAAATATTTAATTTTAAGTGCCCGACC
>CAVAON010000077.1:0-4468 GCA_963590215.1 Anaerovoracaceae bacterium
GTTGGGTAGCCATTGCTTGAAATCAAGATTGTCTCACCCTTCGTCAAAACCGTCTCCAAAATTAGGTCATAGATTCCCTGGATCATCTCTTTTTCCTGAGGATATCGCTCCAAGAGTGCATCATACTCAATATTCTCCTTGATAATTTCTGAATATGCAAGCATCTCATCTTCATCGTATCTCATCGGCTTATCTGCAGGCGCAGACATTTCCATTGGAGATATGATAAGATTAGATTTAATATTATTACAATCAGTATTATTTAATTTATTATTATTTCTAAGAGGTGTCGATTTCTGCACTTCAAGAGGTGTAGTAATCGACACTTCTGGAAGTGTACTTTTCGACACCTCTTGAAGTGTAGTTTCTACACCTCTTGAAGTATACATGTCTACACTTCTAGCTGATTTTGTCCTTATATCCTTTGAATCAAGCGGTTTTCTTCTACCTTTCTTAGGCTTTATTTCTATATCTTCTGTGTTTTTAGATGTTCTCTCTGACTTTTCAATATCAGTTTCAGGCTCATCCGATATATCTTCTGTTTCAACTTTATTTCCAGAAGTGTCGATTTCTACACTTCTGGAAGTTCCACTCATAAAGCTTTTTACATATATAATATTTGAAAGACCTAACCCACGTCGTTTTTTCTCCACCAGTCCAAATTTTTCCAACTCTGCCAGAAACTCAATAGCTTTCTTTTTTGAATATCCCAAATCCTCCTGAATTTCCGCAATCTGATAGATGATATAAACTCGATTCTCTTCATCAAACCATCCATTCTTCACAGAGAGGCCCATACGGTCTAATAAAAGACCGTAGAGCATCTTTGCAGGAAGTGACAAACTAGCAAATGTTTTATCCGTCAGCATTACCTTGGGAATTCTCACAAAACTAAACTGTTCAGATTCTTCTCCATAGAAATAATCAAACGTCATCTGTTCCACCCTCCTGCTCTTCCTTCCACTGCTCTAGGAGCCTGTATATGATTTTCTCCATATCCGCTGTCGTATACATTGGAGAAAAATATTTTCGAAGTTTCTTTTCTGTAATAGTCACCTTTTGTATCTGCGTTTTGCCCGGAAGACTGTCGTTAAGTAATCTCACCAACGCCGGCTGACTAATAGTTCCTTCATTCTCCAGATGCTTTCTGAGTATAATTACCTGGTAAGATTTCACCATGCCATTATCTTCTATATATTCATATAGATACTTTTGAATTTGCTGATTTATATAGGAAATATCTACAGCTGTCATAATAGGAAGCTTCTTCTGATCTACTAATTCCAATAGTTCCGGAATTAAATCAGTAAGACGCACGAAACGGTGTACTTGATTTTTACTTTCGCCCACACTTTCTGCAACTATCTCAGCCGCTTCCAACTTCCTCCCAAATTGGGAGGAAGTTCTTGTGCTCTTACCCTGATGCTTAATAGCTTCAAGTTTCATTTTATATGCAAAGGCTTTTTCACTTGGTAAAAACTCTTCCCTCTGTAAATTTGCATCTACCATAATAATTGTTGCATCATCGTCTGAAAGTTCTTTTATGAAAGCTGGAATTGCGCTTAGTCCATTTGCTTTTGCAGCAAACATCCTTCTATGACCAGAAATCATTTCATATTGATGATCCCCGACAGGTCTTACAATTACAGGTGTTAAAATACCATTCATGCGGATACTGGTTTTAAGTTCTTTCATCTTTTCGTCGTCAATCACCTTAAACGGATGATTTTGAAATGGTATTATCTCATCCAAATTGATATCAATTGCTGATTGCTCATTATTTATTCCCAACATTTCGTCAACACTAACCAACTTAATCTTCTCCCCTGGTCTCTTCCGCGTCATGAGCCAACACCTCCTTTGCCAATCCTGCATATGCCAATGCGATCTTGCAATCTGGCCTTGTTTTAAAAATACTGACTCCCTCAGCACAAGTTTCTTCTGCTCTGACGGATCTAGGAATATATGTCTCAAATGTTCCTACATTAGGATCCATACCATAAGTCTCATGTACCTTCATAATCATTTCTCTTGTGTAAAGAGTTCTCATATCTACCATAGTAAGCAGAATTCCTTCCACACGTAACTTACGGTTCAACTGCCTTCTGACTTTAGATATTGTTGAAAGCAGTTGTTGCAGGCCCTTTACCGGCAAATATGAAGTCTGTACTGGAATAATTACAGAATCTGCTGCTACAAGAGCATTGATTGTCAGCATTCCAAGTGATGGCATACAGTCAATAAGGATATAGTCATACCAATCCCTAATTTCATCTACAAAAGCCTTCAATATCATCTCTCTACTCATAACATTAATAAGTGCCACTTCAAGCCCAGCTAGTTCTATATTTGCTGGTATAAGAATCATTCCTTCCTCGTGTCTTAAAAGCCCTTCACCGAGATCCAGTGATTCCTCATTAACAACATCCATCATGATATTTGCCAACGTCACTTTAATATCATCTGGTTGGATATAACCCAAACTTGCAGTGCATGAGCCCTGCGGATCTGCATCTATAATTGCAACTTTTTTTCCCATTCTAACAAGAGCTGCTGCTAAATTTACTGTGGTTGTAGTCTTACCACAGCCGCCCTTCTGATTTGCTATTGCAATAACTTTTCCCATATTTGCCTCCTTAATCATTGAATTCATGGAATGCCTCCAGATATTCATCTATGATTTCTGTATTTACCAAAACTCTTCTTTTGAATTTGTAAATTGCATTTGCATCCTTAGCCAATTGTTGGAAGGAATGCAGGCCTAAAGAATATAAGGCCGCGCCTTCCTGATAACTCACAAACTTTTTTCCACGTGCTCTAACAAGTTCCGTTAGCTCCGCCAAATCTTTATTTCTTTCCTTCATGAACTACACCTTCCTTACACTATTCAATCTAACTACCACCTCCATGTGCTCATCCAGATATTTTTCAATAATATCAATATCGACTACAGCTGTTCTTCTTAAGGTGTAATTTGCTTCAGCCTCCTTAGCCAATCGGATGAATGAGTAATATGGAATTCCATATATTTTTGCCCCTTCTTCATAATTCACTAATTTTCTTTTGTTTTCTCCCAGATACTTGTCCAGATCCGGAAGATTCGTTTCTCTTCTTGCCATTGTTTTCCTCCTTCGTTTGACTTGATTCACAGGTTTTGAACATGCAAAAAGGCACCTACGTTTCACGTAATTCTACGTTAACGTAAGTGCCTTTCACACTTTTCTAAGACTGTTCCTTAGAAACAATATTCTTTTAAAAGTTGATAATCCGTGCTAATCCATATAGGAATTATGCACTTCTTACATCAGTCATCTTTAAAATCCAACAGTATCCATTAGATTTGGATTAAATCCATTGTAATCCATCTATGTCCAAAGAGCCACGGATTCGCTTACCTTAGCCACGGATACTAACGATTTGGGACATTTTTTAAGGTCGGAACTATTCCGGTTTAAAATCCCATCAACATCCTTGTAAGTCCTTGGAAATCCCAAAATGGGAATCCCTTAATTCCACCTAAATCCACCGAAGTCCATCAGCAAAATTTAATTGTTGTAAAAAATGTGGTCAGCCTCTAACTCAATAAGCTTAGATGGATTTTAATGCTTTTTGATGATCTGATGCATCTCAACTGTAAAAGACACACCGTTAACCATTTTTGTCTTTAATTTTTCATTTTCACAGTCAGACGATAATCTTTCCTTGTAGATTCGCCATGATTTCCTGCTTCTTTTCATTTGTTGCCTCAGCATAAATATCCATTGTAGTTGTAATATCTGAATGCCCCATTACACTCTGGATAATCTTAAGATTTGATTCATTTTCACAGAACCTTGTACAGAATGTATGTCGAAGATTATGTGCCGAAAAATGCGGCAACAGCAACGGTTCCCTTTTCTCTTCTCGTGCTGCCTTGCTCTCCTGTGCATTGTATGCTTCTGTAATATTAGACAATGCCCTGTTTACACTTCCTTGAGACAATACACTTCCACCCCGTGTCAAAAACACAAAGTTTGTATAGCCATCTATTGTCTCTGAAATATAATTCATACACTTCTGCATCTCATATTCCTGAAGGAAAGCATCAAATACTTCATCAATCATTGGAATCGTTCTGAATCCAGCTCTCGTTTTCGGAGTTGAGATGTGCTTTACACAAGTTCCATCGTCATACGGTCTATCAGTGATATTATGGTTTACACTTATAAGGCGCTGTTCAAAGTCCAAGTCTTCCCAACGAAGCCCTAAACATTCTCCAATACGCATCCCAGTACCAAGTAGGACCATAATCACTGGATACCATCCACAGTATTCCTTATTGTCTCTGATGAACTCTGTAAAAGCTCTTTGCTGTGGAACAGTAAGCGCATGTCTCTGTGGCCTCTCCCAAATATTGCTTTTCTTGATTTCTGCCATCACCCCATCTGAAGGATTTATTCTAATAAATCCATCTCTTACAGCCATCTGA
>CAVAON010000077.1:4478-5024 GCA_963590215.1 Anaerovoracaceae bacterium
GTGCAGGATGCAATTGTGTATGAACATTTTCCAATGTTTTAGGCTTTATCCCTTCATCGTTCAACAACGAATAATAGAATTTTTTGACATCGGAATATTTGATTTTTGCCAGCTTTCGTCTTCCGAAAGTATTTCTTACAAAACGATTATACATATACATATAATTCGCTTTTGTGGTTGGCTTCAAATCATATTTCTGCCCAACATATTTATCATACAATTGATTTAACGTAACCTTTTCAGCAGCATCAGCATCAAGCCCATCCTCAATATTTCGGATAATCTTTCGTTCCTTTTTCCTAAGATCCGCTAAGGTCTTTGCATAAACTGTGTGGCGATTACTCTCTTCGTCTGTATAGGAATACGAGTATCTGCCATCTTTTCTCTGACACTCTCCGGTACGTAACACATATCCTTTAGTGTCTTTTCTTGAATTAGCCATTTTGTCACCTCATTTCTTACAAAATAAGGAACAGCCAATCGTTCTTACTTATTTTCGGCTTCTTGATCTTGACGGAGCAATCCCTCAAAGCCTTTCATAAGCAC
>CAVAON010000077.1:5034-9119 GCA_963590215.1 Anaerovoracaceae bacterium
TAAGCACCTGTGACTTTTTCAGATGATGTTTCTCACAATATGCATCAAGGATTTCCAATTGCTTATCTGAGAATCGTACTGAAATCTTATGCTCCTTCAGATCTTCTACCTTTGGTCTCCCTCTTCCTGCCATTTTTAACCTCCATCTGAGAATCTAATTATAAATTTTGTCCGACTTTTAATCAAGTACTTTCGAAAATTTTCGTAGAACATAGGCTATTCCTCATGTCCATTATTCATCTCTGAAAGTCTCAAGATACTCATCAATAAGTTCTGTATTTACCAGTACTATACGCTTTACGTGATAGATAGCATTCGCTTCTTTAGCAAGTTCCTGAAAAGTATGAAGGCCTACAGAATACATCTGTGCACCCTCTTCATATCTCACAAACTTTTTCCTGCCAAACTGAAGCATCTTTTCAAGTTCCGGTACCTCTTTTCTCTTCTTAGCCATTATAAATTCCTCCTAGAAAATAAATATTTTGAAGGGCAATCCATGCTACTACCACGCTAATTAAAAAACTCTCAAAATCCATAAAAGCTTTATATTAGTCCATCTGAGTGCATTAAAATTTTCCTTGCTAATATCTAAAGGAGTTTAAAACATAAATTTTTTGACTTATAAAATAAAATTTTTCAAAAAAATAAGCCTACAGATGTCGGACTCATACCAACACCTACAGGCTTACTCAATTACTTATTCACTTATATTCTCTGACAATAATCCAGGCTAATCCAGCCTGCGCCGCTCTTCAATCGCCCCCATCCCTTCTCGGAGCCAACTCCACTCGTCACTTCCACAATAGTAAAACTACCCACACCAGTATACTTACCTGTCTTCGCTGTATCGGTTCCAGCTCCTTTTCGAATAATCAAATTCGGAATGCTTACCCTAACAACAAATGGGCCATCTGATGCAACATTTGTTTCTGTAACATTTCCCTTTACATAAACTTTTTGTCCATTCCAATCAAAAACTGCATACCCAGGATTATCATCTGCCAACGCTTTTGCATTATCCAGAACCGAATATGCTCCTAGCTGCGAAGCTACATCCTCCCAAGATTTACGTACACGATAATATTTCTTTTCTTCTGTAGATTTTACCTCAACATTCTTATTGACGACCCCTGCAATCTGACCACCTGTCACTACAGGTACAGCCATTGCATCCTTCACCGCTCTTCGGAATGTCTCCATACTATATCCCATTCCAAGCTGAGCCCATAAATGCTCTGGATCACCATGATTAGATGCTATTCCTCTAGAGCACCCTTCCTTGTGTGAAATGATTACGCCATCACCAAGCGGATCTAAAGAATATTCTTTACAAAGATAAGCAAACAATTCAACTGCAGCCTTATAAGTTCTCTCCGCCACATTTTTTGCTACATCCAAATCTGAACAAGTAATATTTGTACCTCCAACATATTTAATACACGCGGGCTCACACATTTCTACTCCGATATGTGTGTTATTTCCGCTACCATTTTTTCCCGATCCGCAATGCCATCCTCTATGATTCCAAGGCAATGTCTGATAAATAACTCCTGTCTCACCATCAATAAACGCATGTACGCAAGAATTATCATGATTAGCACTATTCCATGAATTAACAAAGGCCGATGCCTTCGGTTGTGCACAACCAACCGAATGAAGCATTAACCCTTTTACAGAAATTTTTCGTCCAGCTGTATAGCAAGGATTCTTTGTCAAAATACTCTCTTTAATTTCCATCTTTCACCTCCACTTCTGGAATGCCAGCAATACTTGTAAGAATTGATAAAATTCCAGCAAGCAAAGATGCCGAGCAAACCATAATCCAGTTCACATCACAAACAACCGCTGATGTTCCAATTGTTGCAACCGCAGTCTGAGCAACCGTCTTAATTGCTCTTATTCCTGCCGCCTTTAACCATTTTCCCCAATAACCCTTCATTACACGTCCTCCTTCAATCTGTTTGGCAGCTTCAACAAATCCTCACGTCTGCTATCCAAAATTCCATTCTCTCCAAGACTGTGATAAGCCTTGTACTGATTCTCCCAATCTTCCATATGTTCCTCTGTAATCCAACCAGTATCCATATATTCGTGATACTGTTTCAGAAGCTGGGATCTCATCTGAGCTTGCTGCGCTTTTGCCAAAATTCGCAACTGTTTTGTATAATGTGCGCAAGTCTTAATGCACCATACAGTCAGTGTAAAAAGCGATGGGATTCCTAGAATCCCTAGCCATGCAACAAACTCCCTTGCTGTTTCATTCATCTTCGCCCTCCTTAATTTTTTGTATAGAAAAAGCAATCTCTTGCTTTTTTCCAAAAGATTGCTTCATCTCAAAATTATTATTTTCCCTTACTTTTCTTGTAGTGTATAAGTTACTTTCATAGTCTTATCTGCCGTCTTAACTACCGGAGATGAAAGATTATTAATGGTAGCCAAATAATCTGTTCTTATAGCAAACAAACCATTACTAGTTCTACTCGAACAATAATACATCAACGGATACCCAATAATTGGGACATACTGATGTAAAGCAGAATCCAAAAGTTCATATGATTCTGGATGTACCAATGTAAAGGTATCAGTCTCAATAATATACAAACAATATGTTGACGAATAACCACTCGGCATCTCAAAATACACCCGTCCATCTTTCGCCCACATTGGATATGCATTTCGTAATTCTAACTCTGTTGATATCTTTTGAACATTTGATGAGTTGCCAATTTCCTGACGATAAATTTCATATGTACTATAACCTTGATTCTGAAAATAAATAAATCCCCCATAGCATAACGAATCACATCTTTCATATGTTGTCCTAATGCTTGTGCCAGTTTTATTTGTCATTGTATATTGTGTCACTGCATAATCATTTGACATGTCAATTGCGGTGATAACATAAGTTTCATTATTTGATACTGTAGTACCTGAAGCCGAAATAATATATAACTTATCTGTTTCCTCATCATAATTATACGAAAAATATTGTTGATTTATAGCTGTATTGCAAGCTACATCTATCTCATCAACAAGTGTGCGCTTAGTTGATGGAATATCAAATAAAGAAATAGTATTGATATTAGCGCGATATTTACTAATTTTCAAAGAAGTTGTGCTATTTAAGGAGAAATAATATACCATGTCTGTGGTTCCATCGATTTTTATAATCCATTTTTTTTCGGAACCATAATTTTGATAAGTCATCACCCTATCATAAGCTTTCATGCCACTATTATTTCCCGTCAATCGCAAATTGCATCCACCAATGCTTAAGAAAAAAGGATACCCACCTTTTTCAGGCTCAGACTCTGTCCCCCTATTCCCATATCCACCATAGGTATGTGTTAACGCAACACTGGCAATAGTTCCATTCGCTTCAGCCGTGTCGAAATCATACACATATTTAATCTTTTTATTTTCAACATCTATCTCACTTTCTGTCGAATTATAATTTCCTCGCTTTATCTGATTCGAAGTATTCTGCTGATTATAAACCGCACACCCCGTCTGTCCTACATCACTTGGCAATGTTATTATCTCTGCATCTTCCTTCACTGACTTATCTAAAAGAAGCAGACCTCCAGTCAGATTTTCATAATAATTAACAAAACTTGAGCCATACATGGAATCAGCACTTTTCAAATAACCCATAGGCTTAAAAACATACTGGAGAGCATTTGTTACCATGTTATGTTTCTCAATCACCTCAACTTCTCCAGTATTTACATCCTTAAGTTCAATTTTTGTAGTTCCTTTCAGCATTTCTCATCCTCCTTAATCCGTACTATCAATCAAAATAGCATCGTCCATTCCAACAAATGTCACATCCCCATCCAGTGATATTCTTGTAATCGTATCTTGATATCCATATATCGACTCAGTTTGCAATGCCACATCTGTCAGTCCTGTAAACTTAACCAAATTTACAACATCATCTGATAAATGATATTTTCCAAATTCCTCTTCAATCACCAGCTTGCCATCCCATTCCGTATATCCACTTGCAATACCAGAACCAGTAACTACAGCCTTTACATGGGCCACATCTATTACCGCGCTGCCACCTTCCAATAACATATAGA
>CAVAON010000078.1:0-8982 GCA_963590215.1 Anaerovoracaceae bacterium
TGTAAATATGCAGTTCTTCACAGTATAGATTGCTTGTCCTGCACATTTGTGCTTAAGATTTATTGGTTCATCAACACCCGTGAAAGTACAATCTTCAATCAAAATCGTACCATCAGCATTAGAGTATATTGGGCATGTTGCAGTTATAAAGTCGCAATTCTTAATCGTGATGTTGTTCGTTCCTGTTTTACCAGAAATGTATACACGCTGCACATTGGCTTTATTTTCAATAGCCTTGCCATCACAATCAATCAAGTTGATGTTAACTGTATGGTCTGTATTACGCTGGCCCCATACCCCAAGATTGTCAAGCTCATAGGCAGTGATGGTTATATTCTTACTTAGATAACTGCCTTCATTAACTTGATTACCAGTTGTCCTGTCATATTTATAAGTATCTACCTCAAGGTCACATTCTCCATCTGATACATATGCGTTATTGCCGTATATAGTAATGTTGTCTTCAACGTGACCATGTGTCATGGTTCCTACATCTGCATTCGGCTCGCATACAATAGTGATATCAGCTGGGCCTGCCTTATATGCCGCTGTCAGTGCAGCTGCAAATGTACTTTCAAATCCAGATTTATCTCCCGCTTTCCAATATACAGGAGTGCCCTCTGGCCAAGTAACTCCTTCTGGCAGGTTAAATGTGTGATTGCTTTCGCTTGCACTGCTTATAAATGAATTGATTTCAGAAACAAGCGTAGTGCCTGTCTGCGAATTTCCTGTGCTTTCTGCAGTCTGCCCTTGTTCCGCTGCTGCCTGCGGTTCTGTGTTACCTTCTGATGGTTCTGGGTTAGCAAACACCCCCATCGGCATCATACTGATTACCATAGCCATACTTATGACTATTGCCAATAATTTTTTCATTATCTTCCCTCCTTGTTCAAAATGTTTTAACTCCCCGGGCAGCATCTGCCAAAATAAAAGACACCATAAAGGTGCCGTACATATGCCATTAAATGATGGCTCATGCAACTGGCTGCCATACTCCTGCGAGCTTAGGCCCTTTAGCTTTGCGTCTCTGCCTTTCGACAGATTTGCCCTCTTCAGTTTGTTGAGAAGAGTGTACCATCCCCCCCAATTTTGTCAACAGAATATTCGGAAATTTAATCTAAGCCTTTAGTATGAACCTGATTAAGCATATATACTTACACCTCTAAACCGTTGGAATATGGAGGTTTGTTGCATACCTAAAAAAGATGGGCTGATGCTTACCATCTTCCCATCTCTTCATTCACACTATATTTTTTACTTTACAGCCCCAGCCCGAAGTTTTCTCTTACTCTTGCCATTGTCTCTCTGGCAATGGCATCAGCCCTCTTAGCTCCATCCTTCAGAATTTCTATCAGCTCCTCAGAGTGACGTATTTCCTCGTGTCTTGCTTTGATTGGTTTGAGTGCATCTATAGTAACCTGAACAAGGTCTTTTTTAAAATCACCGTAACCTTTACCATCGTATTTTACCTCAAGCTCAGCAATAGAAACTCCGGTAAGAGCACTGTAGATGCTGAGAAGATTGCTCACTCCAGGCTTGTTTTCAATGTCATATTTAATACATCCGTCAGAATCCGTAGTAGCCTTCATGATTGATTTCTTAATCTTTGCATCATCATCAAGCAGTGAAATTCTGCTGTGTATATTCTCAGCACTCTTGCTCATCTTGGATGTAGGATCGTCAAGTGCCATTACCCTTGCTCCGGCCTTCATAAACCTGCCGTCGGGAACGACAAACGTCTTGCCGTAGTGATGATTTACTCTGATAGCCAGATCTCTTGTAAGCTCTATGTGCTGCTTCTGATCCTGACCCACAGGTACAACATCAGTATCATAAAGCAGGATATCTGCTGCCATTAAAACAGGGTAGGTGAGCAGCCCTGCTCCTACTGATTCCCTGCCCTGGCTCTTTGCCTTGAACTGAGTCATCCTGAAAAGCTCTCCCGTGTTTGCGCAGCAGTTCAGAATCCAGCCAAGCTCAGCATGTCCTGATACATCAGACTGTACAAATACTATTGATTTTTTGGGATCAACACCTATTGCAAGATAAAGTGCCGCTACATCGAGTATATGCTCTTTAAGCTCTTTTGGATTTTGAGGCACTGTAATTGCATGTTCATCAACTATACAGTAAATACATTCATGATCCTCCTGGAGATCTACAAACTGCTTCAAAGCACCAAGATAGTTTCCAAGATGAATATTACCTGTCGGCTGTACGCCTGAAAATACTCTTTTCATTTCTGTCGCCTTTCTGTTACACTAATGTAAGCTGCTCTTCATTATTGTCCTGTTTTTTTGAATCGTCAGGCTTTTCCTGTTCGTCTTCCCTGATTACCTTGGCCATGGTTATAAGTTTGGTGTTTTCCTCTACCTTCATAATCTTAACGCCCTGAGTTGCTCTGCCAAGCATTGAAATATCAGCAGCTTTAACTCTTATGATTATTCCGTCGGAATTGATAAGAAGCACTTCATCATCTTCATCAACTACCATAGCGCCTATCAGAGGACCTGTTTTTTTGAATTTGCCCTTGTCATAAGTCAGAAGACCCTTGCCTCCTCTTACCTGTATCTTGTAATCCTTGGCTTTTGTCCTCTTACCGTATCCGTTTTCGGTAACAACAAGCACTTCCTGATCCTTTTCAACAAGCTCCATAGCAACAACCTCATCGTCGCCCTCAAGCTTGATTGCTCTGACGCCACCTGCAATTCTGCCCATAGGTCTTACATCCTCCTCTGAGAAGCAGATGCACTTACCCATTCTGGTAACAATAATCACATTGTTTGTGCCTGTGGTTTCCTTGATGCCGATAAGCTCGTCGCCGTCTTTTAAGTTCATTGCGATAAGTCCTGTCTTACGGTTGGTATCAAAGTTTGACAGAGCCGTCTTTTTGATTGTACCATGCTTGGTTACGGCTATCAGATATTTATCCTCTGCAAATTCCTGAATAGGAATCACTGCTGTTATTCTTTCTCTCTGCATCAGATTGAGGAAGTTGACCGCAGGAGTACCCTTGGCGGTTCTGGTTGCCTCAGGAATCTCGTATGCCTTAATCTTGTGCGCCTTACCTGTGTTGGTAAAGAACATCAGATAATCAAGAGTAGAAGTCATAATCAGGTCTTTTACGAAATCGTTTTCTCTGGTGGTAAGTCCTGTAATGCCCTTGCCTCCGCGCCTTTGAGTCTTATATGTGTCGGCTGGAATTCTCTTGATATATCCAAGGTGAGTAAGAGTTACTGCAACCTGCTCTTCCTCAATGAGATCTTCCTCATCCATTTCGGCAGCATCGGCAACTATTTTAGTTCTTCTCTTGTCATTGTATTTTTGTTTGATTTCAAGAAGCTCGTCTCTGATTACTCCCATCAGCATATCCTCGTCTGAAAGAAGCTGTTTGTAATATGCTATTTTTTTCATCAGCTCTGCATATTCTGCTTCTATTTTTTCTCTTTCCAGACCCTGCAGTCTTGCCAGTCTCATATCTAAGATTGCCTGTGCCTGTATATCTGTAAGAGTGAATTTTTTCATCAGTTTTTCTTTGGCATCATTGTAGCTTGAACGTATTGTAGCTATTATCTCATCAATATTATCAAGGGCGATCCGCAAACCTTCAAGGATGTGAGCTCTTGCCTCCGCCTTGTTTAAGTCAAACTGAGTTCTTCTTGTAACTACGTTTTTCTGGTGCTTCAGATATTCGTCAAGCATCTGATACAGAGTAAGCAGCTTAGGCTCTCCGTTAACTATGGCAAGCATTATCATACTGAAACTTTCCTGAAGCTGAGTATGCTTGTAAAGCTTGTTGAGCATAATCTGAGGGTTTACATCACGTTTAAGCTCTATTACTATGCGTATGCCTTCTCTGTTTGACTGATCGCTTATATCCGATATACCCTCAAGTTTTTTCTCTTTGACAAGATCTGCGATTTTTTCAATCATTCTTGCCTTATTTACCTGGTAAGGTATTTCTGTAACTATTATCTGGTGCTTGCCTCTGTTTGATTCCTCAATCTCTGCTTTAGAGCGGATTATAACTTTGCCCTGACCTGTCCTGTATGCCTGCTTGGCATTGTTTTTGCCCATAATAATGCCGCCGGTAGGAAAATCCGGACCCTTTACAATTTTGATAAGATCCTCGTTGGTGCATTCCTTGTCCTCAATCATTTTGACAGCAGCATCAATAACCTCTCCAAGGTTATGAGGAGGAATAGATGTTGCCATACCTACAGCTATACCGTTTGATCCATTTACCAGCAGGTTTGGAAATCTGCATGGAAGAACTGTAGGCTCTTTTTCCTCACCGTCAAAGTTAGGAATAAAGTCTACTGTATCCTTGTCGATTTCTCTGAGCATTTCAAGGGCAAACGGTGTCATTCTTGCTTCCGTATAACGCATTGCCGCCGCCTGATATCCGTCAACGGAGCCGAAGTTACCGTGACCGTCTACGAGTCTGTAGCGTATATTAAACGGCTGAGCAAGTCTTACCATTGCATCATATATTGAACTGTCGCCGTGAGGGTGATATTTACCCATTACTTCGCCGACTATACGGGCTGATTTTTTGTGAGGCTTGTCCGGAGTTACTCCAAGTTCATCCATACCAAAGAGTATTCTTCTGTGAACAGGCTTGAGTCCGTCTCTTACATCAGGAAGAGCTCTTCCGACAATTACACTCATCGCATAATCGATATATGAGTTTTTCATCTCGTCATATATCTCATGCTGCAGCATTTTTTGATCTTCTAATAAATTTGCCATCTGCTCCTCCTTCCTTAAATATCTATATTCTTAACGTATTTGGCGTTTTCTTCGATGAATTTTTTTCTTGGAGCAACTTTATCTCCCATAAGTGTTGAGAAAATCTCATCTGCTCTGGTTGCATCGTCAATTGTAATCTGAATCAGAGTACGATGCTCAAAGGACATCGTAGTGTCATAAAGCTGCTCGGCATCCATTTCACCAAGACCTTTGTATCTCTGGATATTAATTTTGCCTTTGCCGTCTATTTTTGCAAGGAGTGCCTCCTGCTCTCTGTCGGAGTAGGTGTAGTAAACATCCTTGCCCTGCTTAACCTGGAAAAGAGGCGGCTGTGCAGCATATACATAACCCTGCCTGATAAGCTCCGGCATATATCTGTAGAAGAATGTCAGAAGCAGAGTTCTAATGTGAGCACCATCGACATCGGCATCTGTCATGATTATAATTTTGTGATATCTGAGCTTTTCGATATCAAAGTCATTACCTATATTGCAGCCAAAGGCCGTAATCATATTCTTAATTTCATCAGAATTCAAAATCTTATCAAGTCTTGCCTTCTCTACGTTTAAAATCTTACCGCGGAGAGGAAGTATCGCCTGGCGCGTCCTGTCTCTTCCGTCAATGGCGCTGCCTCCTGCAGAGTCTCCCTCGACAAGAAATATTTCTGAAATTGCAGGATCCTTTGATGAACAGTCCGCCAGCTTGCCTGGAAGAGAATTTGAATCAAGAACCGATTTACGTCTTGTAAGCTCTCTGGCTTTTCTGGCTGCCTCTCTTGCTCTTGCTGCTCTCAGGCATTTTTCCATTATGATTTTGGCCTGTGCAGGGTTTTCTTCAAGGAAGGCCATGAGGTTTTCATTTGTTGAGGTTTCAACAAATCCTCTCATTTCTGTGTTTCCAAGCTTTGCTTTTGTCTGCCCTTCGAATTCAGGCTCGGCAAGCTTTACAGAAACTATAGCTGTGAGACCTTCTCTTACATCCTCACCTGACAGAGCCTGATCGCTGTCTTTGAGGAATTTGTTTTTTCTTGCATAGTCATTGAATACCCTTGTGAGAGCTGACTTAAACCCTATAAGATGAGTACCTCCCTCAACAGTATTAATGTTGTTGGCATAAGATAAAATCATCTCATTGTATCTGTCGGTATATTGCATAGCAACTTCTGCTTCACATATATCCTGTTTTTTTACCTCAAAATATATTACATCCTTATGAAGAGCTTCTTTGTTCTGGTTCATATGCTTTACGAACTCTTTGATACCGCCCTCATAATGAAATTCTTCTTTTTTGTCCTGTCTTTTGTCTTCAAGAGTTATTTTGATACCTTTGTTGAGAAATGCTGTTTCTCTTAATCTGTGCTGCAGAGTATCATAATCATATTCTGTAGTTTCAGAAAAAATCTCAGCATCGGGCCAGAATGTACTTTTTGATCCTGTTTTTTTGGTATTACCTATAACTTCGAGCTTTGAAACGGTCTTACCCTGTTCATAGCTTTGCTTGTATATTTTGCCGTCTCTTTTGACTTCAACCTCCATACGGGTGGAAAGAGCATTAACAACTGATGCTCCTACACCATGAAGTCCTCCTGAAACCTTGTATCCTCCGCCGCCAAATTTACCGCCGGCGTGAAGTACCGTATGTATTACCTCAACTGCAGGTATGCCAAGCTTGGGGTGTTTGTCTACAGGCATACCTCTGCCGTTATCCTCAACTGTTATAGAGTTATCTTTGTTTATAGTTACATTTATTTCTGTACAGTATCCTGCAAGAGCTTCGTCCACACTGTTGTCTACTATTTCGTATACAAGGTGATGAAGGCCTTTAGGTCCCGTACTTCCTATATACATGCCTGGTCTTTTTCTGACAGGCTCTAATCCTTCAAGAACCTGTATCTGCTCGGCATCGTAATTCTGATTTTGTTTTTTTGCCATTAAAACAGCCACCTCATTTTCAAAATTATACTCGCTTATTATATCATAAAATCACTCTTTTTACAAGTTTTTAACCTTACTTTGAGTTTTTTATCCTAAATAATAAAAAAATCGCTTTAAAGCGAAATTTTTAATACTAAAGGTTATAAAAAATAATTAATATATATCCTTAATAAAAAAACTTATTTGTATATCTTAAACAAATAAGTTTTCTCTGTTCATTTAACTATTGTACCGTTTTTGATGTGATATGTAATGCTATCCGGAAAATTTCTCTCAACTTCATTTGATATTTCAGTTGTGGTTATAAATATCTGCGTGCTGCTCAGGCTGTTTATAAGATATATCTGTCTGCTTTTGTCAAGCTCGGATAAAACATCATCAAGGAGAAGAATAGCATCTTCTCCTGTCATTTCCTTAATAAGTTTGATTTCAGCAAGCTTTAGAGAAAGGGCTGCTGTGCGCTGCTGTCCCTGTGAACCGAATTGTCTTGTATCAATTTCATTGATGCAGATTTTAAGGTCATCCTTGTGAGGTCCTCTTGAAGTAGATCTCTGCTGCAAATCTTTTTCGAGGGATTTCTCTATTTCTTCAATGAATATTTCCATCAAATTTTCACTATATTTTATATTTGCCTCATATTCAACACTCAGAGATTCTTTACCCGAAGTTATACTACTATGAATACCTCTACTTACTTCTTCTATTTTTTTTATGAAGTCTTTTCTTTTTTTTATTACTTCAGCACCATACTCTGCCAGCTTATAATCCCATATTTTTAATATATCAGTCTGTATTCTTTCTTCTTTTAGATAAGCGTTTCTCTGTTTTAGTACTTTTTTATAGTTGTATAAATTTTCATAGTATAGAGGACTGATTTTACTTAATTCTCTGTCTATGAATTTTCTTCTTCTATCAGGTGAATCTTTTACAAGCTTTAAGTCCTCTGGAGAGAATACTACAACATAAACCTTTTGAAGAAGGTCTGTCATTTTGCTTATTTTGACTCCATCGTATGAAATGTATTTACTGTCTGGTTTTATAACCATAGAAAATGGCTGATTTTCTTCATAATCCTCTATAACAGCATCTATTTTGGCATAACTTTTATCAAAGCTTATAATTTCTCTGTCTTTGCGTGTACGAAATGATTTTGCAAATGACATCATATAGATTGCTTCTATCAGATTTGTCTTTCCCTGTGCATTGTCTCCAATCAGAATATTTACACCTGGATGAAAATTTACTGAAAGATTATCATAATTTCTGAAGTTTTCAAGCTTTAAGGATTTAATATACATTATTTTTCCTATCCACGAATTATATTCTTACTCCCTTGCCCTTTCCTGTGATATGATCTATGTCTATCTTGACCATTCTCATTGCATTCTTTGCCTTGTTAAAGTATTCAATGCCACCTTCATAATAATCGTTAGAATATTTTTTTATAATTGGAATATGACTTTGGAGCATTTCTTCAGGATCCTCTACGAATGATGCCTTACCGAAAACTACAACGCTGGCAAAGTCATTGCCGTAGCTTTCAGGAATAACATCATCCTGCGCTATGACTGTAAAGCATACCTTTGGGTTATTTTTTATTGCATCTACTTTGTATCCTTCTTTTGCACAGTGAAAATATATTTTTCCATCACTATATGCATAGCTTATAGGTACTCCATACGGATATCCGTCATCTCCAGTAACGGCCAATACTCCACTGGTACACTTATTAAGTATTTTTTCTGTCATCTCCATTGAAAGCTGTCTTTCTTTTTTTCTCATTTCTCTGAACATAATATTAATTCCTTTCTTAGACTGATGTTATTCTTATAGGCATTATAAGATACTCACTGAATCTGCTTTGTACAGGTTTAACTAATGCAGCTTTTGTATTGGTAGTCATCTCTATTTTTATGTATTCTTCTTCTATAGCTTTAAGTGCATCTATCATATATCTTGCGTCAAATCCTATTTCTATATCATTACCTTCTTTTTCTATTATTATTTCTTCTTTTACATTTCCTTCATCAGATTTTGAAGTTAAAGTAAGCAGATTATTTTTTATATCCATTCTCATAAGACTTTTTTTGTTTTCTTTTGCAATAAGAGAAGCTCTTTCTATACTTTTTAGGAAATCCTCTCTTTGTATAAAAGCTGTCGTAGTTTCACTTTCAGGAATTATTCCTTTATAATTCATATATTTTCCTTCAAGCATTTTGATTGTGATATTTGTTGTACCTATTTTGATAAAGGATTTTTTTTCTCCAAAAGAAATCGATAATTTTTCAATTTCTTC
>CAVAON010000079.1:0-8900 GCA_963590215.1 Anaerovoracaceae bacterium
GTTTGTGACAAGCGATATAATTCTAACATAACTGAAGAGACAAGGCTATGAAGAGAACCAGTAACATCAAGGAGACTGATCCAGAGAGCTGCCGGCAGGTGAAAGGCGCATAGTTACTTTTTGTGAATACATCTCGGAGCTGCGTACCGAAAGCATATGCAAGTAGGCTACGACGGGAGTGCCCGTTACAGCACAAGGGTATAACCATTAGTGATAATGTCGTACCTGTTAAGGTCGTTTTCGTGAGGAAACGATGAATGAGGTGGTACCGCGAAGTTAAAACTCCGCCCTCTGTTTGGAGGGCGGTTAAATTTTTTTGCACTGCTTTCTAGGCACTTAACAGAACGTACTTGAAAGGAGAGCAGAATGGAAAATCTAAAACTGATTCAGACGGCGACCGTCATTGCATTTGTGTTATTCGCACTTGGAATGATAGGCATAGGAGTTGCAAGCTTCAAAAAAGTTAAAAATCTCGATGGGTTTTTGCTTGGGGGGCGAAATGTAAGCGGATGGGTGTCAGCATTTTCATACGGAACCGCATATTTCTCAGCTGTAATATTTGTCGGATATGCAGGCAAGCACGGCTGGGACATAGGAATAGGCAGCATATGGATAGGCATAGGAAATGCAGTGCTCGGATGCCTTCTTTCGTGGCTTTTGATGGCAAAGCGTACAAGGCATATGACCCATACACTCAATTCAAAAACGATGCCGGAGTTTTTTGGCTCAAGATATAATTCGGATGTTATGAAGGTTATTGCAGCACTGATAATATTCATATTTCTCGTGCCATATTCAGCAGCAGTATACAAGGGGCTTGGTTTCATGTTCAATACCATATTCCCTTCGATTTCAGTGAACTGGTGCATGCTTGCAATAGCAGTGCTCACCGCTGTTTACCTGGTGCTTGGAGGATATACGGCATCAAGCCTTACAGATTTCATACAGGGAATTATAATGGTGGCAGGCATTATATTTATGATAATCGCACTTCTTAATACAGATGAGGTAGGAGGCCTTGCCGAAGGACTTTCAAGACTTTCACAGATTACAGACAATGGTGACGGTGTGACAGGAGAGCAGCTTACAAGTATATGGGGAGCTGACAGCTGGAAGTTCCTGTGTACTAATATACTCCTTACAAGCTTTGGCGTATGGGGGCTGCCTCAGATGGTTACCAAATATTATGCTGTCAAAGAAGGCAAAGCCATTAAGCAGGCTACAATTGTTTCAACTCTGTTCTGCCTTGTTATAGGGGCGGGAGCATATACTGCAGGCTCATGCTCAAGACTGATTCTTGGAAATAAACTGCCTGAAGCAGGATATGATGGAGTAATACCGCAAATGCTGATGGAAGCACTCGGTGATGGCGGGTTTAAAATCATAATACTGGCAGTCATAATTATATTGCTGTTTTCAGCTTCAATGTCAACACTGTCAGGCATAGTGCTGTCATCCGCTTCTGCGATTTCAGTGGACCTGGCACCGCAGATCAAAAAAGGTTTTGGAGGCAAGCCTCAGATGCTTATGACAAGAATACTCTGCCTTGTATTTATAGCATGCTCATTCATATTTGCAACGCTTAACATCTCAATTATAGTTAATATTATGAGCTTTTCATGGGGAGTTGTTGCAGGCTGCTTCATAGGACCGTATGTATGGGGGATTTTCTCTAAGAATACTACTTTAGGTGGAGCCTTTGCAGGTATGGCCGGAGGATTCCTTACAATTGCAATACCGACAGTTGTAATTACATGCAGTAGCGGATTTTCTGCAGCGGTAGATCATGCGGCAGGACTTGGCGTACTTGCCATGGCAGTATCATTTGTACTTGTGCCTGCAGTAAGCTGCTTTACAAAAAAATTCGACACACAATTTATAGATTCAGTTTTTAAATAAATCATCAGAAAGGAAATGAAAAAATGCCAATCACAGATATTTTAGAGCACAATGCCACACTTTTTAAAAACGATGTAAGTCTTGTTGAACTCAATCCCGGGAACGACGATAAACCGCGTATGACGTGGAGAGAATACTCTCTTATAGAATCTACAGGTCATGCGAGATTCAGAAAAGAAATAACATGGGGTGAATTTAATGTGCAGGCCAACAGATTTGCAAACCTGCTGCTTTCAAGAGGTATCAGAAAAGGAGACAAAATAGCAATACTTCTTATGAACTGCATTGAATGGTTACCGATATACTTTGGTATCCTCAAAACAGGAGCTATTGCAGTACCTCTCAATTTCAGATATACAGCAGACGAAATCAAATACTGCTGCAAGCTCGCAGAGGTTGACGGTATCGTGTTTGGTCCGGAATTTACAGGACGTATGGAAGAAGTTTGCGATCGCATGCCAAAAGTAAGGCTGATGCTTTATTCGGGTGAGGATTGTCCGTCATTTGCCGAAAGCTATGAGGAGCTTATCGGATATTGCTCATCTAAAACACCGCAGATAGATATCAAAGATTCTGATGATGCAGCTATATATTTTTCATCAGGAACTACAGGATTTCCCAAAGCCATACTTCATGCACACAGAAGCCTCATGCATTCAAGCAGAGTTGAGCAGAACCACCATTCACAGAGCAGAGAGGATGTGTTCCTGTGCATACCGCCGCTATATCATACAGGTGCCAAAATGCACTGGTTCGGAAGCCTGCTCGTAGGAGGCAAAGCAGTGCTCCTCAAAGGAACCAAGCCTGAATGGATAATGCAGGCAATATCAGAAGAAGGCTGCACAATTCTCTGGCTTTTAGTTCCATGGTGCCAGGATATACTTGATGCTCTTGACAGAGGCGATATCAAGCTTGAAAACTACAAACTCGATCAGCTGAGACTCATGCATATAGGGGCTCAGCCTGTACCGCCAAGCCTGATTAAACGATGGAAATCATATTTTCCTAAGCATCAATATGATACAAACTATGGTCTTAGCGAATCTATAGGACCTGGATGTGTTCATCTGGGAGTCGAAAACATACACAAGGTAGGAGCCATTGGCAAACCGGGATTCGGATGGGAAGTTAAAATTGTTGATGAGGCAAGAGGGCTTGTCAAAAGAGGCGATGTGGGAGAGCTTGCAGTCAAAGGCCCCGGAGTCATGAAATGCTATTTCAATGATGAAAAAGCTACAAGGGAAACGCTCTATGACGGATGGCTTATGACAGGTGATATGGCATATGAGGATGAAGACGGTTTCCTGTTCCTTGTTGACAGAAAAAAAGACGTAATAATATCTGGAGGAGAAAACCTGTATCCTGTACAGATAGAGGATTTTCTGCGCAAAAACGACAATATCAAGGATGTTGCGGTAATAGGTCTTCCTGACAACAGACTTGGAGAAATTGCAGCAGCGATAATTGAGCTTAAAGAAGGTGCGGAATGCACTGAAGAGGAAATCAATGAATTCTGTCTTGATCTTCCAAGATACAAGAGACCCCACAAGATTATATTTGCAGATGTACCAAGAAATCCGACAGGCAAAATCGAAAAGCCTGTATTAAGAGAAAGATACAGCTCTGTAAGGCTCGTTGAGCAGCAGAATACAAGATAGTCTATGAAGAAAAAAGCATACTTAAAGCTTATTTTTGCCATGATTATATGGGGTACTTTAGGTCCTCTCGTTAAACAGATACATCTTGCCAGCAGTGAAATTGTACTGGCAAGATGTATACTTGGGATTGTAACCTTAATGATAATATATTTCATATCAGGCGGGTACAGACAAAGCAGAATCGCAGACAAAAAAGCAGCACGAAGAGATATGATGATACTATTTATTTCAGGTGCTGTAATGGGATTCAACTGGGTATTCCTTTTTGAGGCATATAAATATACAACAGTAAGCATGGCTACAGTATCATATTACTGTGCTCCCGTAATAATTATAGCGGCATCACCTGTAGTGCTTGGCGAAAAGCTTACGGTAAACAGAATTGCCGGAATAATTTCTGCAGTTGCGGGAATGTTTATGATAACAGGATCCCTGTCAGGAGGAAGTGAGCCTCTCAGGGGGCTGGCTTTTGGTCTTCTGGCCGCTTTATTTTATGCCGGTGTAACACTTCTGAACAAGCAGCTCAAAGCAGGGTTCACAGGCATACAGATAACTATGATACAGCTTTGTGCAGCTGGAGTTGTGGTGGCACCTTATGCGATCATAAATCATGAAGGACCATGGATAATGCCACAGGGCACGGGTCTTTTATGCCTTCTCATCGTAGGCGTGGTGCATACAGGGCTTGTTCTGCATTTTTATTTCTCATCGATGCAGGTATTGCCGGGGCAAAGCGTTGCCATGTGCAGTTATATTGATCCGGTCTCTTCCCTCCTTATAGCAGCAATAATTCTCGGCGAGAGAATGAGCATGATTCAGTGTATAGGCGCCCTGCTGATACTTGGAGGGGCAGCTTTTGGGGAAATATACGGGAAAAAGGAAAAGAAAAATCAAGATAAATGAGGCTTGTTTGAGGGACGAGCCTTTTTTGCTGCATTTTGGCATAAACAAGGCACCAAAAAAAGTACATAGAGTGTGATACGTTGAACGTGTAAAAGGTTTGTTTATAGAGTGAAAGGAGGAAGGACATGAGTGGTTAAATAACGATGAGGGGAAATGTTGTTGTGCAAATAGTCTGACTAATGTATAATTGATGCAATACCCGTTGCATTGAGAGGGCTTTAATTTACAGGTGGGGAAATATGTTTAGATATACCTTCAAGGCGGGGCAGGGGTGCTCTGCCTTGGAAATTCAGGAGGTAAGATATGTTTGATGACAAATTTATGGATTATGGAGGATATCGCTATACTGTAGTTGAGAGTAAGGTTGAGGAATGCCTTGCAGCAGCAAAGAGAGGCGAGAGCTCAGTCACTATAGATGCAGGAGATATGACTGACGGGGAGATAGAGTTCCTGAAAAAGGAAGTGGAGCGAAGGATTAAACATTCGGGCGGAATATATTAAACACTTGGATTAAGGAGGGAGTTTATGAAGCTGATGCATTTATCTGATCTTCATCTCGGCAAGAGAGTGAATGAATATTCTATGATTGAGGATCAGGAGTATATACTCAAGAAGATAATAGGCATTGTGGACGAGGAGATGCCTGGCTGTGTAATTATTGCAGGTGATGTCTATGACAAATCTGTTCCTTCGGCGGAGGCTGTGCAGTTGTTTGATGATTTTCTTGTTGCTCTTGCAAAGAGAAAAACAGAGGTATTTGTTATCAGCGGTAATCATGATTCCCCGGAGAGAATTGCATTTGCTTCACGCATCATGGATGCAGGAGGTATTCACATGTCTCCTGTATATAGCGGGAACATCGTGCCTGTTACCCTGCATGATGAATATGGTGAGATTAATGTATATATGCTTCCATTTGTTAAGCCTGTACATGTACGCAGGATTTGCGAAGATGACATCACAACATATACTGAAGCAATAGAGCATGCCATTTCAAAGATGAACCTTAATCCCGAGATTAGAAACATATTGGTAACACATCAGTTTGTCACAGGTGCAAGACGCTCAGAATCAGAAGAAATATCTGTTGGAGGATCAGATAACGTGGACGCTTCCGTGTTTGATGCTTTTGATTATGTAGCATTGGGACATATCCATTCCCCTCAGACCTGCGGCTCAGATAAAATCCGTTATTGTGGTACACCACTTAAGTATTCTTTTTCTGAATCCAAGGATCAAAAGAGTGTAACAGTGGTTGAGTTTGGTGCAAAAGGCGATGCCACATACAAAACAATTAATCTTGTTCCAAAGCATGACCTTGTGGAGCTAAAAGGAACATATGCAGAACTTACCCTGAAATCCTTTTATGAAAATACTACATGGCAGGAGGATTATACGCATATTACCCTCACAGATGAAGAGGATATTCCTGATGCCATCGGCAAGCTGCGGACAGTTTATCATCGTCTTATGAAGCTGGATTATGATAATACGCGCACTCGTAGCAATGCACAAATCAGTGGTGCTGCAGATGTTGAATCGAAATCGCCGATGGAGCTTTTTTCTGATTTCTACGCATTGCAAAACAACAGGAATATGGATGAAGAGCAGAAGGAATTTATTCAGCAGCTGATACAAAATATATGGGAGGGGAAATAATGAGACCTGTAAAACTAACTATATCTGCATTTGGCCCTTATGCAGGCAGAACTGTTCTTGAACTTGACAAACTCGGCACAAACGGCCTCTACCTTATAACCGGTGACACAGGGGCAGGTAAAACTACAATTTTTGATGCGATTACATATGCCCTATATGGTGAAGCAAGCGGAGACAATCGTGAGGTATCCATGTTTCGCTCCAAATATGCTGACGCAGCTACTCCAACAGAAGTAGAGCTTGTGTTTTCATATGCGGGCAAAGAATACAAGGTCAGACGAAATCCCGAATATGATCGTCCCAAAACAAGGGGAGAAGGATTTACAAGACAAAAGGCAGATGCAGCTCTTGAATATCCGGATGGTCGTATCCTAACCAAAGTCAAAGATGTAAATGAAGCCATAGAAAACATACTGGGAATAAGTCGTAGCCAGTTTTCACAGATTGCAATGATTGCACAGGGAGATTTTTTGAAGCTGCTGCTTGCATCAACAGAAGAACGCAAGGGAATTTTCAGGCAGATATTCAAAACTGATTTGTATCGCAATCTGCAGGAAAAGCTAAAAAGCGAATCAGCCGAGCTCAAAAACATGTGTGAGGCAGACAGAGGAAGCATCAGACAATATATTGATGGTATAGCATGTGATGAAGATGATGTTCTCAGCATCGAAGTCAAAAAAGCAAAGCAGGGAGAGCTGCCTGCAGAAGAAGTTGTCTGTGTGATTAAAAAGCTGCTCAAACAGGATACTGACAGTCTTGAAGCTTTGCAAAAGTCAATTGAGACAGCGGACAGGGAACTTGAAACCATCAATGGGAATCTTGGAAAAATCGAGACCCGTGAAAACCTTGAAAAGACACTTGAACAAACCAAAGCTAATCTTGCTGAGGAATCAGAAACAAATCAAAAGCTGAAATCAGAGTTTGAAGCAGCAGAGAAGAGAATCACCGAAAGCAAAAGCCTTGCAGATACTAAAGCGAAAATAGAAGCTGAGTACCAGCGTTATGATAACCTTGCCGAGCTTGAAGCGGAGATTAAGAAGTTTGAAGGCGATATTTCTAAGCAGGAGAAAATGCTTGAAACAGAGAGGCTAAAACATACTCAGGATGCTGAAGCTTTTGAGAAGCTCAAAAAAGAATATGAATCTCTCTCTGATGCAGGTGAAGGAAAAGCAAAGCTTGCAAACAGTCTCGAAAAGGAAATTGCAAGACAAGATAAACTCCAGGAGCTTTCAGATATGTTCAGGGTCTGTAATGAACTGTGCAAAAAATTAGACAAGCTTCAGGCAGAATACAAACAGGCGGCAGAGCATTCAGAAAAAACAAACCAAAGCTATGAAGAAATGCATCGTGCTTTTTTAGATGAACAGGCAGGTATAATTGCAGAGAAATTGCAGGATGGCAAGCCTTGCCCTGTATGCGGCTCCCTTGAGCATCCATGCGCTGCGAAGAAATCTGAAAATGCACCGACTGAAGCCGAGCTCAAAAAAGCGAGGTCCGCAGCCCAAAAGGCACGTGAAGCTGCAGAGAAAAAGAGCGGTGAATGCAAGGAAACAAAAGTCATGGCTGATGAGAAGATGAAGGAAGCAGAGAAGCTGGTCAGGGAAATTTGGGGAGATATCACTGTAGATGCAGCAGAAACATCTCTTCCTAAGGAGATGGAATCAGTTTTGGCCAATGTGGATAAATTAAAGGCAGCTGTTGAAGCAGAAGAAAAAAGAGTTGAACGAAGAGGTGAGATCGGGCAAAAAATACCTGAGCTGGAGTCTGAATTGAAAGAGACAGAAAAGAATCTTTCTGAGCATAGCAGAGAAATAGAATCCCAAAAGGTTGTTTTGGACGAAAAAAGACTGCAGCGCGACAATGAAAAAAAGACGCTTGCCTTTGCAAGCAGGGACGAAGCTGAAAAAAAGGTAGAGGCTGCGAAGACTAGGATTAAAGAGATAGAGACATCATATCAACAGGCTCAGGAGAGTCTGAATGAATCTGATAAGAAAATTGCCGGATACAGGTCAAGCATCGGCGATCTTACTGGACAGCTTGCTTCTGATATAAAGCTTGACAGGGAAGCTGAAACAAAGAGAAAGCTGGAGGTAACAAAAAATAGAGATAAATGCAATAGTATGGTCAAGGTGCTTAATACAAGGATAGAGACAAACAGACAGGGTCTTGATAATATTCTTAATAAGGCAAATTCCCTTACAGAGCTTGAGAAACGATATACATGGATGAAGGCGTTGTCTGATACAGCAAATGGAAATATCTCAGGCAAGGAAAAGATAATGCTTGAAACATATATACAGATGACATATTTTGACCGGATTATTGCACGTGCCAATACACGTTTTATGGTAATGTCCGGAGGACAGTATGAGTTGAAGCGTCGTAAAGAGGCGGAGAATAACCGTAGCCAGAGCGGTCTTGATCTTGATGTAATCGATCACTATAACGGGACGGAGAGAAGCGTGAAGACCCTTTCAGGAGGAGAGTCATTCAAAGCGTCACTTTCTCTTGCTCTGGGCCTTTCTGATGAGATACAAAGCTCTGCAGGTGGAGTCAGGCTTGATACTATGTTTGTGGATGAGGGCTTTGGTTCTCTGGATGATGATTCTCTTAACCAGGCGATGCGTGCGCTTTCTGATCTGGCTGAGGGAAATCGTCTTGTGGGCATTATATCCCATGTGGGTGAGCTTAAAAACAGGATTGATAGGCAAATTGTTGTGACCAAGGAAGTAAGCGGCGGGAGTATTGCTAAGATAGTGGGGTAAAATGTTGTTGTCAAAA
>CAVAON010000080.1:0-8893 GCA_963590215.1 Anaerovoracaceae bacterium
AGCGCTGATGATACTTGGCGGGCGACCGCCTGGGAAAGTAGGACGTTGCCGGTTTAAAAGAAGCAGACTTTTGTCTGCTTCTTACATAATATTTCAATAATGATTTTGTGTATTTGAGGCAAAAAACAACAACAAAAATCCATAAATTATTATTGACATAGGTATGGATTATATGTATAATAGTTAATGTCGCATTAGGGTGACAAACTTAATACTAAGCGATGTTCCGAAGTAGCTCAATGGTAGAGCAACCGGCTGTTAACCGGTAGGTCGTGGGTTCGAGCCCCACCTTCGGAGCCAACTTTTTTGCCGGAGTGGCGGAATTGGCAGACGCACAGGACTTAAAATCCTGCGATCCTTACCGATCGTACCGGTTCGACCCCGGTTTCCGGCACCACCTTTTTCTTAGGTTGCTCGGGAGCAGAGAGCGCTGGGGCATCTAAGAAACAACAATTTGATATCGCGGGGTAGAGCAGTTGGTAGCTCGTCGGGCTCATAACCCGGAGGTCGGAGGTTCAAGTCCTCCTCCCGCAACCACGTAATTTCAGCAGATTGGATTGTTTTCAGTCTGCTTTTTGTATGTCAAACAAGCCTTAAAATAATAGATTCAGTTAAGGATATGTGTTATCATATATCTGAAACAAAAAAGAGTTGATAGGAAGGGAAGCTTATGTCAAAATTTAGTGTAAAAAAACCTATGACAATATTTGTGGCAATAATTCTTGTAGTTGTGCTTGGAATTGTATCATTTATAAAGATGACACCTGACCTTATGCCAAATATTGATATGCCATATGTTATTGTAATAACCACATATCCGGGAGCTACTCCGGAGGAAGTTGAAGAAACAATTTCAAAGCCTATGGAGCAAAGTCTTTCGACGCTTGAAAACATTGAAAACGTACAGTCTGTATCGAATGCAAATTACTCAATGGTAGTGCTTGAATTTAACAACAAGGTTAATATGGATACGGTTTCTGTTGACATACTTCAGGATATCAACCTTATATCATATTCATGGGATGATACTATAGGTTCACCTACAATCATGAAAATAAATCCTTCAATGATACCTGTCAATGTAGCAGCTGTCAGCATGGAGGGAAGCACGCAGGAGGAACTTTCCAGGTTCGTTGAAGATAAGCTTATAAACAGGCTTGAAGGGACTTCCGGAGTTGCAAGTGTCGATTCCTCAGGTATGCTCAAATCCGATATAAGTGTGAGCATCAGTCAGGACAAGATAGATAAAATAAATAACAGAATACTTGCTTCTGTAGATGAAGAGCTCGCAGCTGCAAGCAGCAAACTGCAATCAGGCAAAAAACAGGTTGCCAAAGCTCAGGCACAGCTCAATCAGAAAAAAGAAGAATTTGAATCAGGCAAAGACAAGACTTACGATCAGCTGTCGGAAGCTGCAGCATCGCTTGATGCAGCTCAGGCACAGGCAAGTGCCTTTGCAACTCAGATAAATATACTTGAAGGTACAAAGCAGGCACTTGAAGCACAGATTGCATCAGGAGTTTTAGATGATTCGCAGACTCAGCAGATGAAGTCCCAGCTTGCAGATGTTAATACTCAGCTTGTTGCTTTAAACAAAAGCAGTGAGGAAGCCAGCAGCACAGTTGAGCAGCTCAAAACAGCATATAAACAGGCTCAAAAGGGCTCATATACCGCAATTGAGAGCTTCCAGAGCGCACAGAATAAACTCGACAGTGCTCAAAGCACAATAGACAGCTCTAAATCACAGCTTGACAGCGCTCTTTCCCAGCTTAATTCATCCAGGGATGCGGCTCTTGCAAAAGCAGATATAGGGGAGGCTCTTACCGTCGATACAGTTTCTCAGCTTCTCAGTGCTCAGAATTTTTCTATGCCTGCCGGATATGTGGCTCTTGGTGAGACTAAATATCTGGTAAGCGTGGGAGATGAAATAGACTCTATTAAGGAAATAAAAGACATGGTGCTGTTTGATACAGGAGTTGATTCTGTAGGGACTGTATGTGTGGAGGATGTTGCAGATGTATTCAAAACAGACAACAGTGACAGTATATATGCAAAGATAAATGGCAATGACGGTGTGCTTTTGTCATTTTCAAAGCAGTCTAATTATGCAACTGCGGACGTATGTGATAATATAGCAGATAAATTTGCAGAGCTTGAATCAGAATATGAAGGACTTAAATTCACATCCATGATGGATCAGGGATATTATATCAGTCTCATAATCAAATCAATAATGCAGAGTCTGCTTCTTGGTGCAGTATTTGCAATCCTTATACTGCTGCTATTTTTGCGACATATAAAGTCGACATTAATCACAATATTTTCTATCCCGATAAGCATCATATTTGCAATAGTACTTATGTATTTTTCAGGCATTACCCTTAATATGATTTCACTTTCGGGACTTGCGGTAGCTGTAGGAATGCTGGTTGACAACTCAATAGTTGTAATCGAAAACACTCTCAGGTTGCGCCGTGAGGGCGTGCCGCCTGCAAAAGCGGCCATTGCCGGAGCAAAACAGGTAGGAGGTGCGATAACAGCATCTACAGTTACAACAGTATGTGTATTCGTCCCTATAATATTTACAAATGGAATAACAAGAGAACTGTTTTCTGACATGGCTCTGACCATAGGATACTCACTATTTGCCAGCCTTATAGTTGCAATGACACTTGTTCCTGCAATGTCAGCAAACCTGCTTGCAGGGTCTGTGCCAGAAGAAAAAGAAGGATTTAAGCGCTTCCTCAGAAGATACAAGGGTATATTAAAATGGTCATTAAGCCACAGAGCAATAACCCTTATATGCTCATTGCTGCTTCTTGTATTCAGCGTGACAGCAGTGGTTGTAAAAGGGTTTACATTTGTACCTGATATGACATCACCGCAGATGCAGGTGAATATACAGATGCCTGAAGGCACGGAACTCAAAGATACAATAGCCACTGCTGATGAGGTTATGGATAGAGTGCTTGAGATAGAAGAGGTCCAGGATGCAGGTGCGCTGCTTTCAAATGGCAGCTCGTATGGCATATCCTTTGCAGATGATGAAACTCCTACAGCAGTTATGATGTATGTGCTGCTTGATGAAAATATGAAACGCACAAGTCAGGAAATAGCCGATGAAATTAACAACAAATGTGCTGATATTGATGGTGAGGTGGAGGCTCTTGGCGGTTCATCCATGATGACTTCATATATGGATTCTATGGGAGGCTCCGGTGTATCAGTAAATGTATTCTGTGACGATACAGACAAACTCCAGCAGGCTGCTGCTGATATTGCAGATATAGTGGGAGATACAGAAGGCATAGTAAATGTCGAAAACGGCATAGAAGATGCAGATCCTGAAATACATTTTACTGTAGACAAGGAAGAAGCCATGAAATACAACCTGACGGTTGCGCAGGTATATCAGGAGATAGCAAAGGCTCTGTCTGCCGAAACAACAGCAACTTCAATTAAATGGCAGGGTGATGACTACGATGTTATAGTAGAGGGCGCAGACGCATCAGAGCTCACACCGAAGTTCATCAAGAATTATAAGTTTAAGGTGCAGGATGGTGACGGCAATGAAAAAACAGTAAAACTCAAAGATATTGCCAAGGTTGAAAATAAGACAACAATGCATTCAATAAACAGAATGAATCAGGAGACTTATCTGACAGTTAAGGGCGAAATCGATGATAATCATAATATCACTCTTGTTACAGATGAGGTTATGAAAAATATCGATGAGAAATATGATTGCCCTGAGGATGTGACATATGAGTCGAGCGGACTGTCTGAAACCATATATGATGCAATGAAGGATCTGGTTCTGATGATGCTGCTTGGGATAATTATGATATATCTTGTAATGGTAGCTCAGTTCCAGTCGCTGAAATCACCATTTATAATTATGTTTACGATTCCGCTGGCATTTACAGGTGGCCTGCTTGCATTGCTTGTGACAGGCAAAGAGATAAGTATCATTGCAATGATAGGGTTCGTAATGCTTGCAGGTATAATTGTAAATAACGGTATAGTGCTGGTAGACTATATCAATCAGCTGAGAGCAAAAGGAGTCGCTAAAAAAGAGGCTATTGTTCAGGCAGGTATGACAAGGATGAGACCTGTTCTTATGACTACACTTACCACAGTGCTGGGACTTTCAGTTATGGCTGTTGGTAAAACTGCAGGAACAGATATGATGCAGCCTGTGGCTCTTGTATGCATAGGAGGGCTTTTGTATGCAACAGCTCTTACACTGATTGTTGTTCCTGTACTGTATGATCTTATGAACAAAGAAGACTACAAGGCAAGAAAAGAAGAAGATCTTGATATATCAGGGATATGAAAGTAAAGCCAGGGATTTGGCGAAATTTAATGTATTTTGTATTTGCAACAGGAGGCTAAGCAATGATTACATCAAAAGAAATGAAAGAAGGTCTGCAAAGCCTGTATGATATCTTTGATACGATACAGAATGTGGCAGTGGTAAATCCTGAAAGCCCGCTTAAAGAAGTGCTTCGAAAAGATTTGATGGATTTTGCAATATATATGGCAAACCTTGATGGAGATATTCTGCCTGAAGAAGCAGAACTTATATCAGACCTGTTTGATACAAATGTTGATGCGGATGGAATACAAAGATACATTTCAAAAGAGAAAATCGGATCAAAAGCATATAAGCAAGGGATTCCCGAAATAATCCGGGTGACATTGCTGCTTGACAAAACCTTTGAAGATATGGATGTTATGCTGGACAAATCACTAACCCCCGTTATATTCGATGCTTTTCAGTTGCTTGGTAAATTGGTTGCAGAGGCAGATGAAGACACTTCACAGGATGAATATGATGGTTGGAATGAATATATAGACAATTTGCGCAGATATATTGCTAATAATACCAATCAGAATTTTTTGCTGATGAAACAGATAAGCCGCAGGATGATAGTTCGAATATGTATGTAAAAGAAGCGATAAAGCAGATGTATTGTATAGCTGATTCTGTTGATAATAGTGGTAAAGTGAAGGAAGCATTCAAAAATGAGCTTATCAGCTTTATCATATATATTGCAGGAGCTGATAGTGAATTTCATACAAAGGAAGCAGCTTTTATCGAAGAATACTTTGATGTAAAAATGTCGCCTGCTGATATGAAAGCCTTTGCAGACAAAAATAAAATCGGTTCTGATACATTCAGGACAACATTGCCTGAAGTTTTTACGAAGCTGATTGAAGAGGATAAAACAAAATCTGAAGAATCCAGAAATCCAGCGGCAGAAGCATATATAACCGTTTTCGAAATGGTTGGAAAAGAGTTTATGGCATGTGATGATTGTGTCGATGAAAGAGAAGTAAAGGATTACAGTGAATATCTTGGAATGCTGAATGATGCTTTGAAAGAAAATTCGGATGATAAAGTATTAAACATTCCGAAAGAGGAAGGAGAAACTCTGGAAGAACTTCTTCTACAGCTTGAGAATCTTGTAGGGCTCAAGCAGGTAAAAAAAGAAGTCTCAACTCTCATACATTTTCAGGAGGTGCAGCAGATTAGAAAAAGCAGAGGAATGCCTGTGATAACTGCATCTAATCACCTTGTGTTTTCAGGCAATCCAGGGACAGGTAAAACCACGGTAGCAAGATTGCTTGCCAAGATATACAGCAGGCTTGGCATAGTATCAGAAGGAGTGCTTGTGGAAACCGACAGGTCGGGTCTTGTCGGTGGATATGTCGGGCAGACAGCTCTGAAGACGCAGGAGGTAATTGAATCTGCACTGGGAGGCATTCTGTTTATTGATGAGGCGTATGCTCTTGCTGCAGGTGAAGAGAATGATTATGGACAGGAAGCAATTCAGACACTGCTCAAGGCTATGGAAGATAACAGAGACAATCTGATAGTCATAGTGGCCGGATATACGGAGCTTAAGGATGAATTCATTAATTCAAATCCCGGATTAAGGTCAAGATTCAACAAATATATACATTTTGATGACTATTGTCCTGAAGAGCTTATGGATATATTCAGATCGTTTTGTGCAAAGGCAGGATATATCCTGGAAGCTGATGCAGAGAAATATATGAAGGAATATCTTGTAAAGCTTTATGAAAACAGGGACAAAAACTTTGCCAATGGCAGAGATGTAAGGAATCTGTTTGAAAAGATGGTATATAACCAGGCTGACAGATTGTTTGGCAGCGAGCCTGATGATGACGAGCTGGTAAGAATAAAGGTTGAGGACATGCAATTTTAAGGGAGGTATCATAGATACCCTATTTTGGGACCCGCATCGGGCAATTAAAGTCCCGTGCGGGCCCCATAAATTTATTTTACCATCTTCTATTTGCGTATTTGCAACTCTTGAGATCTGTTGATGCTACCAGATTGTTAGAATCATCATAGATATTAATTTGAAACCTGTAATAATACATTTTTCCACGTTTGCCGAATATATTGTAGTAAGTACCAGTTGTTCCTGATTTCATGGCTACATATCCACTTGATTTCTTAGTGGAGCGGAAGAATGTATACCTGACAGTGTAGCCAAGCTCCTTGAGCTCTGCTAATTTTGCCTTTTCGTCACCGCTAAAACTTGCTACTACCTTAACCTTGCTCTTTGTTTTCTTAGTCGAGCGTGCTTTCATTGAGCTAAGCTCCTTGATTGCTACCTTTGCCTCTGCATTAAGCGTTTCTCTTGTCTTTTCAAAGGTTACAACAACCTTGTCCCCGGTTTTAAGTCCAGTGAGCTCAGTAACATTACCTTTATCAATACCATTAACAGTGACAGATGAAACCTGATATCCATCATCTGGAACGATAGTAGCTGTCCTACCGTTATATGAGAGGCTAATATTACCGTTTTCAGGAGTAGTTACAGTTGGTCTTTGAATCGAGATTCCACCACTATAAACTGGTGCAGGCTTAGCGACAGGTTTTTCATATCCGCAAACGCATTTGTTGCCATTTGTCCAGTCGTGATTTCCAAGGCTAACTTTTGCACCACAGATAGAATATACTTCCCAATGCTGCGTGTCATTGTTTGCCCATTGCTTAGCTTCATCTGCATGTGTGCAAGCAATGTTACATATGCTACAAGCGCCTTCTAACCAATTGTGGGTAGCAGCGTGTGCAGCGTTTGTCTTGATATATTTCGCATACAAAGAATTATTTTTGTCTTCTGCCGAAGATGCCTCGTTAAACTTTTCTGTATAGCTTGTAACCGCATCATTGTTTGGAACATAGATGTTAATCGCGTCATCTACGGTATTATCGAATCCGCTGAATGTTAAGCTGTCAAGTGTTATATCTGATGTACTCTCGCTATTAAAATAGAAATCTTTCAGATTGGAGCAGTTAGGGAAGATCATTTTACCGAGAGTAACACCGCCTTTAAATGTAACGGTTTTAAGTCCAGTGTAGCTTTGGAATGCATATGCAGGAAGTGATGAGCCCGCAGGGAATACAAGCTTTGTCAGCGTAGTATTTGTATTCGTACCACCACAAGCAAATACGCCAGCAGAAGAAATCGTTGTAGCTCCTCCAAAAGATATATTTTCTAAGGAACCACCGCAGTTCTGAAATGCACCGCCAGAAAGCGTGCTTGTGCCTTTGAATTCAACTGATTTAAGGGCAGTGCAATCGGAGAAAGCTCCATTACCTAACGATATATTGCCCTCAAAGGTTACAGATGTCAGCCCAGTGTAGTTTGCAAATGCAGAATTTTTAATCTCGGAACCTGCGGGGAATGTGAGCGACTTTAATGTAGCATTTGAATTAGTTGAGAAGGCACCATTCTCAAGTATTGTTTTTCCCCCAAATTTAATTGAACTGATGTTAGTGCAGCCAGAAAATGCACTAGCAGAAAGTGTGCTTGTGCCTTTGAATTCAACTGATTTAAGGGCAGTACAATTGTAGAAAGCTGGGTTGCTTAACGATATATCTCCTTTAAACGTTACAGATTCCAGGGCAGTGCAATTAGAAAAAACTGAATTCCCTAACGTTACATTGTCTTCAAAAGTTACGGATTCCAGGCCAGTATAATTTCCAAACTCCCCCATTCCAATCTGTGAACCAGCGGGGAATGTAAGGACCTTCAAAACAGTATTTGGAGAGTTAGTTTCGAGTTTAAAGGCATTTTCGAGTATTGTTTTCTCTCCGAATTTAATTGATCTGATATTAGGGCAATTCCGGAAAGCACTATTAGAAAGGGTGCTCTCTTTTTTAAATTCAACTGATGTAAGCTTGCTACAATTTTCAAACCCGCTCGTAGAAAATGTGGCGTTGCCCTCAAATGTCACAGATGTAAGAGCACTGCAATTATTAAAGGCGCCTGAGGGCAGAGCTATATCACCCTTGAATGTTACAGATTCTAATGCACTGCAATTACTAAATGTTGTTAAGTTAATTGTGGAGTCTACGGGGAAAACAAGCTCGGTAAGCTGGTCATTTGTATCCCCATATTGTAAGGTCAAAGCGTCATTGATTGCAGTTGCTCCTCCGAAAGTGATTGTTCCTATATTAGGACAGTTTTTAAACGCCCCATTCAGATTATTAGCACCTTCAAAGGTTATCGTCGTAAGTGCGCTACAATTCTGAAATGCACCACCGCTAACTGTGCAGTTTCTTTTGAAAATAACCGTGGTCAAGTTAGGGTGCTCCCAAAATATACCGCCGCTTACAGTGATATTATCACCATCAGTAACAGCCCCATCAAATGTTATCGTTTTAACATTGGGGCAAGTATCAACCCCGGATGAGCTGTAATTCATAGCTGTCACGTCTTTGCCAATAACTATACTTTCGACATCAGCTTTTGTAATAGAAGCGTTTTGCCATGATGTAAGGCCATCGTTATCTGTGATGGTAAGAGTCGCTGTAGCTGTGTCATAGGTATAGCCGCTATCGTTACCG
>CAVAON010000081.1:0-8830 GCA_963590215.1 Anaerovoracaceae bacterium
AAGTACCTGGTACAGTTACAGCCGAGTAAACTTTGCTGTAAAGGGTGCTGTCAAGGCTGCATTTCAACATATGTTCTTTTATCTTGCATGCAATAACAGCATCGTCCTCTGCAATATATATCCTGTACATACTATCGCTCGAAACAGATCCATCCGATCGCTCCCGGATACTTACCCCTTATGACGTCCTGTTCCTGCACTGAGCTTTCTCTGTATCCCGGGAGTTTATTTTTGATTTCAGCAGCAGAAAAGCTTTCGCTTTCTCTAAACAGAATTTCATATTCGTGCTGGAATGTAAGCTGCACAAAGTCCATAATTTCATCATCATTAAAGCCTTTTTTGACCTGCATTATAATTCTGACAGGTTTAAGTCCTGCATCAGTTGCCTTGTTGATACCTTCAACAACATTTTCAAGAGTATCATCTTCAAGAGTCTTTTGAAATCTGCCATATCTGAAAGTATCAACTGTTACAGCCACCTTGTCAAGCCCCGCTTCTTTGAGTTCATTTGCAGTAAGTTTCAAAAGCTGCCCGCATGTAGTGAGCATTACCTGCTCTATGCCTGGAACATTTTTAATTTCTTTAACTTCTCTAACGATGTTAAATCTTTCAATCGGCTCCTCGCCTGTAATATTTATCATATTATATCCTGACTCTGCCGCCTTCTGTGCCATAGCTACAGCTTCATCCATGTTCATCTTTTGAGTTAATTTAAGTTCAAAACAATTAATCATATATATTACCTCTCTACTGATTCTCTTCTAATTTTACTTGAAAAATATTCCCCAGTCAATTATGCTTATATATATTACATCATACTCAAGGAGAACAGCTTTGAAATTATTTATTACAGGAGATACTCACGGTCATCTCGACAAGATAAGAAAAATATACCCTCATCTCAAAGGTATAGACATGATAATACACACAGGCGATATGCAACGCGATGCATATCAAATGGAAAAAGAATTCAATGTTCCGGTAATTTCTGTTCCAGGCAACTGCGATGGCAGCCACAGTACAAGTGATTTTGCTATTGCAAAAACAGAATACGGCAATATCCTTGTCACTCACGGACATATGCAAAATGTAGACTATTACTATGATAAGCTGCTGTATCTGTGCGAAGAAAGAAACTGCATTGCAGCTATATTCGGTCATACACATGTCCCTGTATATGAAGAATATGGTGGCATATATCTGCTTAATCCCGGTAGTCTTACAAGACCAAGAGACGGCTCTCAAGGCTCTTATGGAATTATAACTGTTACAGAATCCACCTTTGCAGGTTCTATAATATATTACAACTCTTCCCTCTTTGAAAAAACAAAGGTCAAAGGCGGGTATATCAAAAGCTTGCTTAATAACAGCGACAGATTCTGATTATTTCAGGGTGCCCCGGGGCACCCTGGTTCAAACCATATCAATAGTTATATCTGTAGTAAAAAACTGCATACATCTCATCATCAATTATCTCCATATCCTCATCAACGAGATCTATAATATCGCCAAGCTCAGTTGTAAGCCTGTCTCCCATGTTGACTATACCTCTGTACTCATATGGCACTTTAATGCACTGACCATGGGTATCACGAAACAGATTCCCTTCAAAAGTATATCCGTCTTTTGTTGTATATTTCATTGTCTTCATAACGCCGCTCCTTATATTACTCTTATCATCTCTTCTATCGGTTTTGTCACGTCATGCATTTTTGCAAGAGGCTTGCATGATCCTGAGGGATAGCCTATAGGCATAAGTGCCACAGGTCTGATATGCAAAGGCAGATTAAATGCCTGCTGCAGTTTCATATCGTCAAACAGCCCCACAAAGCATGTGCCTATCCCCATGCTCCATGCCTGCAGCATTATTTCATCACACAAAATTGAAACGTCTGTCACTCCTGATTTGTGACCTCTTATAAGGGGGTTTCTCCAGCAGAGCGTCTCATCATAACACATCATAAGCACCATAGGAGCTCCATATATGCATTTACAAAGCCCGTTTATTTTTTCCATTGCTTCATCACTTTTTAGTACATATATTTTCTGCGGCTGAAAATTAAGTGCCGTGGGTGAATGTTTGGCCACTTCAAGAACCTTTGCAAGCTCCTCGTCACTTATCTGCTCACTTTTGAAATTACGTACTGAGTATCTGCTTTTTGCAAGCTCAAGAAATTCCATATATGTCCTCCCTTTTACAATCTATGTTCTTTATCTGTATCAATATTAAGATATACAGAAGCACCTGTTGCAATAATCTTACCTGTTGCTTTATCTACAGCTTCACATACAAGCTGCGATATGCGCCTTCCTGCTGAAACCTTGCGTGCTGTTACAATCATAACATCACCTTCTTTGGCAGGCCTTATATATTTGATATCAAGGCTGACTGTTGGAGCAAAGTTTTCTCCTGCATAAAACCTTGCCAAAGCAGCTACAGTCAGATCAAATGCTGTCGCTATAACTCCACCATGCAGATTTCCCACTCTGTTTGTCTGCCACCTCTGAACCGGAAATGCAAAGGATAAAGTTCCATCTTCGTATGAACATCCTGCAGCCTGTGCCTGCATCATTCCATTTATGAGTTCTTTCTGATTGATGTTGTTTTCATAAAGAGTCCTTGTCATATGTTCTTCGAGTTTCTTTTGTCCGTCACACATATATCTGCACCTTCCTGTATTGGTTATTTAATCCTCCAGTTGATTTCCTCTATGCCGTTTTTCCTGAGAAATTCATTTGCTTTTGAAAAATATCTGCCATCCCAGAATCCTCTGTGGGCACCCAAAGGACTTGGGTGGGCACCTTCAAGCACCAGATGTGCAGGGTTTGTTATCATTCTCTTCTTTGCCCGTGCGTTGTTTCCCCACAATATAAATACCATAGGCTTTTCTCTGTCATTAAGGAGCTCTATCACATGGTCTGTAAAAGTTTCCCAGCCTCTGCCCGAATGAGATGTAGGCTGCCCTTCTCTTACAGTTAAGGTCGCATTGAGCAGCAATACTCCATTCTCTGCCCAGTCAGTAAGACATCCATGGGATGGCGGCTTAATACCTGTATCATTTTCAAGTTCTTTGTATATATTCACCAGAGAAGGCGGTATTCTGACACCTTTTTTTACTGAAAAGCTCAATCCGTGAGCCTGCCCTGGCTGATGATAAGGATCCTGTCCGAGTATGACTGCTTTCACATCACTGTAAGGCGTATACTTAAAAGCATTGAATATATCATACATATCAGGGTGTATTTTTTTTGACCTGTACTCATTTATCAAAAACCTGCGAAGATGCTGATAATACTCTTTGTCAAACTCTCCGTTCAGTATCTGATCCCATTCGTTTCCTATATTAACCATATCATTTCCTTCAATATATTTCATCTGTATCCACAGTATACTGCAAATTCTCTACCTTTACTATAATATTATCAGATACGCCGCTGAAAATCGAATAAAATTTTAAAATCTCTTTGACATTATCCCTCCTGTTTTGTATAATAGTTGTTGTACGAATACGGGGGTGTAGCTCAATGGATAGAGTAACGCACTACGAATGCGCAGGTTGGGGGTTCGAGTCCCTCTACCCTCACCAAAACAATCTGCCCTGCAAACACTGAAGGTGTGAGCAGCCTGGCGGATTTTTTGCTAGCGATGCCAAAGAGCACTAAGTGCGATTTGCATGCAGCGCGAACGTAAAACAATCTGCCCTGCAAACACTGAAGGTGTGAGCAGCCTGGCGGATTTTTTGCTAGCGATGCCAAAGAGCACTAAGTGCGATTTGCATGCAGCGCGAACGTAAAACAATCTGCCCTGCAAACACTGAAGGTGTGAGCAGCCTGGCGGATTTTTTGCTAGCGATGCCAAAGAGCACTAAGTGCGATTTGCATGCAGCGCGAATGTGACATTATGGCAATTATTCTGTCATGTTTTTTATTCATTTTCTTTTTCGTCAACATGAATTCCCTCAAAGAATTCAACATAGTCAACACCATATATCCGTTTCAGTGCCACAAGATCTGTGACCTTTAGGTTGCCTGCGCCCAGCTCTATTTTTGAGTATGTGCTTCTTGATATGGTGCTCCCCAAAAGCTGCATCTTCTCTACCAGCTTATATTGTGACAGGCCATGCTGCAATCTCAATTCAACCAGATTTTTTGCAAAACGCCTGTTTATGATTATTTTCATCCCGCGTTCTCCCTTACAGTTTGGTTTTTTATTGATTATACCTACTGTCAGGTGGTATAATGGCGGTAACAAGACGCCAGACAGGAAGGGATTTAAATATGACTAATTACGAGAAACGCATACGTGCTCTTACAGTAGACAAACTCATAGAGCTTGAAAACGCAGTGCACGAATGCTCCACATGCTATTGCAGAGAATACTGCCTCAAAAATACAAATGAACATATCTCATGCAATGAAATACGAAAAAAATGGCTTATCTCCAATGAGAAATAGCCATTCTTAAATCAACTATATTCTGATATAATTTTGTCGCACCATATATACACCACAGGCAGTATTGCTATCACTGCAAGGTGAGCAATTCCTGACCTATTAAACTCCAATATCAATTCTATTGTCTTGTCTGCTTCAAGCAGGTTCTGAAACAAAATTCCAATTCCTGCTCCGGCAACACAAATCAATATATATATCATGCTTTTTGACTTGCCTGATAAAATGCAATATATTCCGCTACATGCTGCAAAAACAATGCACATCGAAGCATAAATATATACAGGGCCGAAAGCCTTGCCTCCTCTTAACGCCGATGCTGCTGCAAGTATCACAGTTACAATCCATAATATTAAGGCTGCCTGCCCTAGCCTTGCTGCACGCTTTTCCCCTGATACACAATACATGCAAAGATATACAACAGGAACTGATATGCCACCAAGGCAGGCTGCTGTGACCCCTCTTATTATCTGCTCTGCTACAAAGCTTGATTCAACAGCTTTAATACCATGGAGAGCCGCTCCTGCAATCCCTGCAGCAAATATAGCCGCAAACAGCAGCATACTCATTTTGCAGACAATATTTATGCCTCCATATCTTCCTGCAATCATACATATCGAAACAGCTGCCATAATACTTATCACAACATCTGTACCGGCAGTCACAACATCAGGCTGATGTGTAAATATTTCGTTCATGCCCTATCCTCTTCCAAGTACAAGCTTTTCCACTGCCTTTGCCACACCATCATTATCATTTGTATCTGTCACATATACAGCCATCGCCTTGATTTCATCCTTGGCATTTCCCACAGCTACAGGAAAACCAGCTATTGACATCATTGCGCCATCGTTTGGGCTGTCGCCGCAAGCCATTATTTCATCCCTTGAAACTCCAAGGATTCTTCCAAGAGCCTCAAGTGCTGATGCTTTACTTGTCGTCGCTCCTCCTATCTCGAGATTATGATCAAACGATGTAGTAAGTGTTACAGCAGGAAGCCTGCTCAAAATTTCACGCATCCTCATGCGATCATCCTGATTGTCAAAATTGATATTTATATTTTCTATTCTGTCTTTGTTTGCAATAGTAAACTTTAATATATCATCTACAGGATTTCTTGTATCTACTACATATTGCGAGTTCCTGTAAGGCAAACCGCCCTGCTTTGCAAGCTCGTAATGCGTGCTGTCAGTATATGCTATTCCATTTACGAAAACTTCAAGCATAAAATCATGTTTTTTAAGCTCTGCTATTGCCTTTTCAACAGCATATGCATCAATATAGTTTGAATACACACATTCTCCATTTCTTTGCAGATTTCTTATCTCTGCACCGTTAGATGAAAGTATATATTCTATTCCCTCTATTGCCTTCACCTCTTCAGGTACTGCAGTAAATGTCCTGCCTGTTGCAATAACCACATGAACTCCACATCGTATAGCCTCTTCAAGCGCATTTTTAGTCCGCTCTGAAAGTCTGCCTTTTTTGTTAAGTGTTGTGCCATCAAGGTCAAGAGCTATAAGTTTAATTGTCATTTTGTTCACCTGCTATATCCAGAAATTCTTTATTTATTTTACGCACATATCCCATAGTGCATTCATCGCCATGCCCCGGATATATGGTAATATCATTACTCCATTTGCTTATGATATTAATTATTGATTCTCTCATTTCACTCATGCTGCCGTCTGCAAGTTCTGTAGTCCCAAGATCAACATTAAATATAGTGTCTCCCGTAAAAGCAATCCTGCTTTGCTCTGAAAAAATGCATATGCTTCCGTGAGTATGTCCCGGTGTATTAATTATCTGCAATTTTTCTTCTCCGAGCATCAAAACATCCCCACCAGATAAAAACACATCCGGCTTTTTGCGATATACATCTATGTTCATATCTTTTTTGTGAATGCACACAGGCACATTAAAAATCCTTTTGAGATCTCCTGTCGCACCGGTATGATCATAATGATGGTGAGTAAGCAGTATGCCTTTTACTTTCAAATTTTCTTTTTTGATATATTCGACATAATATTTATAATCATATCCAGGATCTATAATATAGCATTCTCCACCTTTTCGGTCTGAAATTATATACCCGTTTGCCATAAGTTCACCACCGATAAGTCTTTTTATTCTCATGAATCCTCCTGTTTTCATTGTGCATCTTGCAAATTGATATTTACAGATGTATAATGGCTTAGTATTATAACAGAAGTATATCATTAAATCATGCAGACTGCAAACTCTGCATCAGGAGGTTTAAGATGAAAATAGCTATAGTCGGAGCCGGCAAGCTTGGGCTTAGAGTTATCGAATCAATGATTACAGGTGGTAATTCTATTACTGTAATAGATAAAAACGAAGATTTGCTTGACAAATTATCATCACAAATGGATGTAATGACCATTGCAGGCAATGCCAAAAGCGCTACTTTTTTGAAAGAAAACAACATAGGTTCCTACGACTTCCTTGTAGCAACGACCGACAAAGACGAAAAAAACATTGTAATAGCTTCCTTTGCAAAAGCTTTAGGCTGTGCAAAAGTAATAGTAAGGCTTCGTGACCCCGAATATATGAATCAGATTGAATTCATTAAAGAGGTTATGAACATAGATTTTATCATAAACCCTGACTTGCTCATTACAAAAGAAATCTATAAATACCTTGTCGAAAAAAACACTCTTACAAATGGAGTCTTCACCAGTGGTAAATCATCGCTGCTTGAATGTTACGCATACAAAATGCCAAAGCTGATAAATCACAGGATTGTTGATATAAATGGGTTGCTTCCGAATATGCTTATCGGGGCCATTGACAGAAACGGCAAGGTCATTATACCGCATGGTGACACAGAAATAACAGAAGATGACATTCTCTATATTGTAGGCGAAAAAAACGAAATAGCAGCACTCAGTAAGCACACAATAGAGAAAGGCAAATATACGGATATTCAACGTGTAATGATTATCGGCGGAGGTAAAACAGGGCTTTATCTTGCCTCCAAGCTTTCTGATTTCGGAATATTTGTCAAGATTATTGAAATCAACAAAAACAGATGCCATTACCTTTCAACTCACCTGAACAACGTTATGATACTTCACGGTGATGCTACGGATTTATCGCTGCTTGAAGAGGAAAACTTCGAAGAAATGGACGCCTTTGTCACCGCTACAGGCTTTGATGAAGATAATCTTCTGCTTGCACTTGTCGCCAAAAGCCATGGCATAGAAGATGTAATTGCTAAAATAAGCAGAGAAAGCTACGAAGAGATAATATCCAAAATGGGTATAGACATAGCGCTTAATCCTCTTGATATAAGTACAAACAACATTGTACGATATATTCAGGGAACCAAAAACATACTGTCATCAACGCTCATACAAGGTCAGGCTGAGATTATAGAGATAGTTGCAGATGACAGAATGCCTATAACTTTTGAACCTCTCAACAAACTTAAGCTACCTGAAGGAATTCTTATTGCATCAATTCACAGAGGCAGACAGGTTATAATTCCAGATGGCAATTCACAGATAAAAGATGGAGACATTGTTATGATTCTCTCGCTTCTTACTGAAACAGAGGAGCTTGAAAAGCTTATCAACATCAAAGACAAACTGGGATTTTTCAGAGGTGTGCTCAAATGAATCTTAACTACAGGGCAATTTCAAATATTACAGGCAAAATCCTTATGGTGATTTCAGCCACATTTGTACTGCCTATTATCGTATCACTTATTTACAACGAATACAGTAATGTGCTTGTTTTCCTAAAAACCGCTGCTGTCATATTTGTTGCAGGATTGATATTAAAAAAAACAATAAAGCCTTCTTCTCGTCCAGTCAGAATACGCGAAGGCTTTTTTGCGGTATCTCTTGCATGGGTGCTGTTTTGCATTATTGCTGCTGTCCCTTTTATGATTTCCGGAGAAATTCCTAAGTTCACAGATGCACTATTTGAAAGCTGTTCGGGTTTTACAACTACAGGAGCTACAATTCTTACCGATATAGAATCCATGTCAAAAGGTATGCTTTTCTGGCGTTCGTTTACTCAATGGCTGGGGGGCATCGGAATATTGATATTTGTAATTTACATAAGGCCTGCAATATTCTCAAGCAATCAGCACATTACGCTGGGAGCCACAGGTTCTCCGACACGCAAGACAATCCTGAAATTGTCTGATACATCTCGCCTGCTTTACATAATATATCTGGTTTTTACAATGTTGGAGATAATACTGCTTATGCTTGGAGGAATGGACTTGTTTGATGCCTCTATTCATACGTTTGGAAATGTTTCAACCGGCGGATTTTCAAGCTACAATGATAACATTGCACATTTTGACAGTATGTATATTAAAGCAATCATAATGCTGTTTATGTTC
>CAVAON010000082.1:0-8807 GCA_963590215.1 Anaerovoracaceae bacterium
GGGATGTTGTATTGGATAACAAATCAGTAGAAATCTTAAAAAAAACCGGGCTTTTCAATAAGCTGTCAGACAGAGAATGCGCACTGCTGTTTGATTTGATTTCAATCAGGGAAAAAACTTATCACAAGAAAGAAATCATTATACACGAAGGCACCGAGCTGCAGCACCTTTATATTGTCAAAAAAGGCAAGGTAATAGGCGAAAAATTTCATATAGAAGGAGAAACCAATCTGCTCAATATGTTAGAAGAAGGTGAGGTTGTAGGTCTTGAAGCTATCAATTCCACATTTAAAACCAGTCCTCTTACGTATACTGCAGATACTGAGGTTACCATCATACTAATTGAAATGGCTTCACTTCTTAACTGCCCTCTGAAAGATGTGATTCTTGAAAACATTGTTCATCTCCTGTCAGATATCGCTATCAAACAGATGTACAAAATACAGGTAATATCAAAGCATGGACTTCGTGATAGAATAATGTCGCATCTGCTAATTATGCGTCAAAAAAGAAACACAGAGATTTTTGACATCAGAATGAGCCAGGAACAGCTTGCACAATATCTTTGTGTCAACAGAAGTGCTCTGTCATATGAACTTAACAAAATGAAAAAAGAAGGAATTATAGATTTCAAAAGAAGCAAATTTAAAATTCTATAAAAAAATTCTCATTTGTTGGCACGCCAACAAACAAGAAAGGAATAACAGTATATTATATAAGCATAGAAGTTTTATCTTAAAAACTAAACGTTTGCCTCGTATTACAGACCAGAATCTCTGGTCTGTAATTTTTTATTCAGTTATAAGCCTCTCGACTTTAGTTACTGTTTCATTCTCAGAAAGCTCCATATCAAGAATGTTTGTAGCCGCACCTGCCATCTCCGGTTTTTGCATCACAAGTCTCCATATTTTTTCTCCTGCCTCCTGCGAAAGCTGCCCGCTTCTCACTTTGTATGAGAGAAAGTCTGCAAGATCTCCTGCTATTTCACGTTTTTCTTTCATATCCATTTCGGATTCTCCTTTTTTAATAAAACCCCCGTGCACTGCACAGGGGTCCTGAAATTCTATAACTTATTTCATCTGTTTTGCAACTTCTTCTGCAAAGTTTTCTTCTTTCTTTTCGATGCCTTCGCCTACTTCGAAACGTACAACCTTGGCAATCCCAAGATCCTTGCTTACAGATTCAAGATATTTAGCAACTGTCTGTTTGCCATCCTCTGCTCTTACATAAGTCTGGTCAAGCAGGCAGATTTCTTTGAGCTGCTTTGAAACACGTCCTTCAACAAGCCCTGTAAAGATTTTGTTTGCAGAGATGTTTGCTTTATCTGCAACTGCAAGGTCTGCAAGCTTTGCTTTAGCTTCCTGTGAAAGGAAGTTAGGCAGATAATTGAAGTTAAAGCTCTTGTCTGCTCTTTTTTCTTCTAAGATTGCTATATCTTCTGCATCCCATACACCGTCAACAGCCTTGTCCAGCAAAGCGTTCAGAATTGGCTTTGGAAGTGTGAACGGGTCGTTTAATGCACTTTCGAGTGTGATTTCTCTGATTTTAACAAGCTCGTCAGCTGAAATATCATTACGGCTTACATATTGCGGATTCATAGCAGCAACCTGCATTGCAATGTTTGTCAGGGCTTCTTTTACTGCATCTGTAGCTTCACCGCTTCCTACAACGATAACGCCGATTCTGCCGCCACCGTGAATATATGAAGTAACAACATCTCCTGATGCTTTTTCGATTCTTCTGATTGACATGTTTTCGCCGATCTTAGCAATCTTGGCAGTCAGCGCATCCTGTACAGTAGCGCCATCAAAGCTCATTGCCTTGAATGCTTCAATATCACTGTTTTCTGCTGTCAATGCAAGCTTTGCAAGGTTTTCTACGAATTCAACGAACTCTTCGTTCTTTGAAACGAAGTCTGTTTCTGAATTTACCTCAACGATAGCAGCAGTCTTGCTGTCATCTGAGAATGCAATTCTTACCAGACCTTCTGCCGCGATTCTACCAGCTTTTTTGGCAGCCTTTGCAAGACCTTTTTCTCTCAAAAAATCAACAGCAGCTTCGATGTTGCCATCAACTTCAACTAATGCTTTTTTGCAATCCATCATGCCTGCGCCTGTCATTTCACGCAGTTCCTTTACCATTTGTGCTGTTACAGCCATAGTTATTTCCTCCCTGAAAAATTATTCTTCTGTTGCTTCTGCTTCTGCAACTTCTTCTGTTTCTGCTACAGCTTCTTCTGTTTCTACTGGAGCTGTTTCATCGTCTGCAGCTGCATCCTCGCCCTGGTTAGCTTCGATAATAGCATCAGCCATCTTGCCTGCGATTAATTTAACTGCTCTGATTGCATCATCATTTGCAGGGATTATATAGTCAACATCATCAGGGTCACAGTTTGTATCAACGATACCGATAACAGGGATACCAAGAATTCTTGCTTCTTTAACTGCAATTTTTTCTTTTTTAGGGTCTACGATAAACATTGCGCCAGGCATACCCTTCATTTCCTTGATACCGCCTAAGAATCTTTCGAGTTTTTCTGCTTCTGCTCTCAGCTTGATAACTTCTTTCTTTGCAAGCTTTTCAAATGTTCCGTCTTCTTCCATTTTCTGAATGTCATAGAGTCTCTTGATTCTTGCTGAAATTGTCTTGTAGTTTGTAAGCATACCGCCGAGCCATCTCTGGTTTACGTAGTACATGCCACATCTCTTGGCTTCATCTTCGATAGCTGCCTGAGCCTGTTTTTTGGTTCCTACAAAAAGAACAGGTTTGCCTGTAGCTCCGACTTCTTTCATGAATTCATAAGCTTCTTCGATTTTTTTAACTGTCTTCTGTAAGTCGATGATGTAGATTCCGTTTCTTTCTGTGAAGATGTAAGGTGCCATTTTAGGGTTCCATCTTCTTGTCTGGTGTCCAAAATGCACACCTGCTTCTAGTAATTGTTTCATTGAAATTACTGCCATTTTAATTTCCTCCTGGTTTTTTCTTCCGCCATAATCGCCCTCGGAGCAAACTCCATTTTAACAACGCATTGCGCTGGAGCACCTGTCATCCAAGCCATATGGCGTGCTATTTTTGATTTAATCTGCAAACACAGCAGACCAATATATACTGTACTACAAAACCGTGCCGAATGCAAGAACAAAATTTTCATCAGATCATCTCATATCTGCAGCCTGCAAATGCTATGTCAAAGCTGCATATACTTTTGTATTTGCAATATGTGCATGCACTTGTATTCATATCCTTTTGCTTTGGTGCGACCTTTATATCACCGGAAACTATGCCTTTGCATGTTTCTTTTACTTTATCTGTAACTTCCTCAAGGAATCTCATAAATTCATCTCTCTCAAACAGCCTGTCATTTCCTGTCCCCGAAAAGCCTCCTTCAGAGATCCTTATAGGCACTATACTTGAGCGGCCTTCAAATTCTCCGGCAATGCTTCTGATTATTTCAGGCTCATTTATAATGGCGCCTTCCAGCCTGAAATTCTTTGCTATTTCGCTTTCGAGCTTTTCACTTGTTTTTTCTTTGCTTGTCCTGCTTACGTCAATCACAGGATCTTCAATCAGGAAGTAAAATACTCCGGCCGGCTGATGGTGCTCCCGGCCGTACTCAAGCCCGGCTTTGAGATAGAGCATAAGCTGCAGCTTCCAGCCCGCCTTGGCTTCTTTGATACTGAATTTTTCTTTTCCCGACTTGTAATCTATTACTTTAACGCTGCCGTCAGGGAGTATATCAATTCTGTCAATGATACCTTCTATGTATACTTTCTCACCCTCTGCATCTATCACTATCGGCGGTATGCTGCTTCCCCTTTTGAATGAGGCCTCAAAGGCAGCTTCTTTAATATTGCCTGCTCTGACATGGGATATCAGAATCCATCCTATTTGCTCTGCAATCGACGAAAGCCTTCCCATACGATATTCTTCTTCTCCCGTATGAGATAAAATCCCTTCTCCATAGTTTGCTATCTCTTCAGAAAGTATATCTTTTAACAGGCTCTGATACTCCTCATAGGTAATTGTCATCCACGGAGATTTTTCATCAGTAACATCTACTCCTTTGACTGTAAGCTTCATTGAAAGCTTCATCATAATTTCATGGTATACATCACCGATTTCGCGCCCGGCCATTTCAAAAATCCGTCTTTCTTTGGGCTTCAATCCATAGTCAACAAAATGTGCAAAAGGGCATCTGCAATATTTTTCAAGGCGCGATGGCGAAAGTGACAAGTCACTGGCATCTTCTTTGTAAAGCTTCAATGCTTTTTTTTGCTCCAGCTTGTAATCTCTGACCGTAAAGAACAGGCCCTCTTCAATCCTCTTCAAAGATTCATCATCATTATTTCTGTACCAGCAAAGTGCCTGTTTCCATACATCATCTACCGTCTTGCCATCCATCGCTGCTCTTAAAGCATTCGTCATATGCGAAACAGATGCTTTTGAGCCAGAAACAAGTTCAGAAGCCATACCTCTGCTGATAGCATCGATTTGTTCTGTAAGTCCCGGAAATATCTTTTTTAGTATTGCAATAACAGGCGAAGGCTTTTGCTGTTTCCCACCAGCATCCGTGCTCGAGGTACCTATCCACAAATATTCTGAAGGAGATGCAAGGCTTCTATAGATACCCAAAGTCTCCTCCTGCATCTTCACTCTGCCCAGCTTTCCTATATGTATATTCTTTGTTTCCAGAAGCTCCAGTTCATCATCGCTAAGCAGCCCTTCGTCTGCAACCCCCTCTGGAAGTACGCCTTCATCCGCTCCCATTATAATCAGGGCTTTAACGTCCCCCAGTCTGCTCCTTTGTGCTGTGCCTGCAGAAATCCCATCGCATGCCGGCGGGAGCACTCCGGTTTCCATGTCCTCAAATCCGGCTCTAAGCAGCCTTTCAACATCTTTTGAGCTGTATTTTTCATTTCCTGCAAGCTCATCAAGCTGCTCCATAAGTCCTGCCGTGATGTTCCATATCTGGGCAGTTTCCTGAGCTTTTTCTATAAAGCCCTCCTCTGCCTGACGCGAAGCCGCTTTTTCTATTTTTTCAGGCATATGACATGTTTCAGCGAGGAATCTGTAAAGTGCCTTTATTTTTTCGCCTGCAGTCTGCCCTTTTTTGAGGCTGTCATCAAAATCAGACAGTAGCCTTACAAGTCTGCTTCTGGTATCATTGAGTGCTGCCAGTTCCTCTTCAGAATATGCTTTAGTTCCTTTGGTGAATTCTTTTTTCCACCTTGACCCTGTTATCCGATATTTGAGGGAATAGTTTTCAAGCTCCTCTATCTCACTCTCCGTAAATTCTGTAAAGCCGCTTTTGAGAACCCTGAAGATCCTTGAGGATTCATATCCTGAAACAACTATATCCATGACAGTCAATATGAATATGACTGCCGTGCTTGACATAATTTTTCTTTTGACGTCTATAAAGACAGGGATATCATATCTTTCGAATACTCTTGTAATCACAGGCGCCATCTTGTCCATGCTGTTGCATATGATCCCGATATCTTTGTATTTGAGACCTTTGTTTCTCACAAGCTCCATAATGTACAAGGCTGCAGTTTCAGCTTCCTGGTATACTCCTGCCGCATGAACTAATGTTATGCCCTCACAGCTATCAAGGGATTCTGCAGGCAGGCTGTAAAACTGTTTTTCAAGATGAGCAAGCGGCGCAGTTTTTTGTTTTTTGTATCCTTCTATAGGTTTGCATATCGCATCCTTACCTGCATCAAAAGCAAGCTTTTCAAGTTCTCTGATGACAGATCCCGTCAGCTCGAAAATTTGAGAATCACCGCCGCCTTCATCATAGGTCATTACGATATTTATATTTTGCGCTACCCTGACAAGCTCCCTGATTATGTCGTAATTTTTGGGAGTAAAGCAGTCAAATCCATATATCCATATATTTTTTCCCTCTATAAACGGAGCTTTTGAAATCCTGCTTACTATAGTGTCGATATAGTCCTCACTATCTGTATATTTCCCTTCAATGGCATTTTCGTATTCACGGAAAACACAGCAGATGTCTTTAAGCTTCTTTCGCAGGATACTATCTTCGTCAAGGCTCTGCATTACTGCTTCAAGCCCTTTGCAGTCCATGCCATGCTGCTTGATTTCTGATATGAAATTATTGATCATCTCTATAAAAGAGTTTTTTTCTTCAAACCCTTTATATATCTCAAGCTTTTCTCTTTGCTTGAGTATAATGCCTGTCAGAAGCATTTGTCTGCCGTATTTGTCTATAAGGACACGTTTGTCTCTCCCAACAGAAGCAAGCACTTTGTCACCAAGCCTTGAAAAGCCTAAAATTTCAATGTCCGGAAGGCCTTTGACATTCATATGTTTGAATGCCTTGCGCTCTGCTTCCAACGTATACTGGTCGGGAACAATAACAAATGAACCGGGCGTAATATTTTCAAATATGAATTTTTCTTTGTCTGTACTCTCTCTTGCATAATATATATTGAGCATTTTTTCACCTATACAAAATCAAGAATCTCTTCTGCTTTTTCAATTATATAATCAGGGCCTGACTCTCCATTTATCTCTTCGGGAGTAAGAGCAAGCTGCCAGCCCACAAGCACTGATTTGACACCTGCGTTTCTTGCACACATGATATCGAATTTACTGTCACCTATCATCAAAGCGTTTTCAGGTTTTGATGACAGTTTTTTGAGAGCAATATTCACAGGCTCAGGGTCTGGTTTGTGTTTGTCTGTATCATCACATGTAACAAGTGCATCTATGTATTCGAAAAGTCCGTAATGTTCAAGGCCCTCTATTGTAGTTACTTTTGCCCTCGATGTAACCACTGCCGTTTTGACACCTTTTGATTTGAGATCTGCAAGCAGCTGTTTCATCCCCGGAAACACTTTGATTCGGTCTCCAAAATTTTTTCTGTGATAGCTTCTATATATTTCAACAGCTTCATCGGTATCATAATCGGGAAACATTTTTGCCATGCTGTCTTCCAGGATTTCTCCGAAGGTCCTGTAGATTTTTTCTACATCTCCTTCTCTGCCTGTCAATGTCATAAATGTATGCTGCCATGAGCCCATTATGACATCTGTAGTATCCATTAGCGTTCCATCAAAATCAAATAAGATTGTATCTATCATTTCAAATACTCCTTGCTCTTGTATCTGTTCTAATCTAAATATTTGTCCACAAAATCATATACGGTATTCCAATACAGCCTATAGTCTTTAAACATGGACGATGCGTGCTGGGCATCTGGCACTATCAGAAGCTGTTTTTCACAGGTTGCTGCTTCATAGACCTCATATGCATTTTCGACAGGTACAAATGTGTCCGCGTCTCCATGTATGAAAAGTGTCGGTGTCTGTGATTTTTTCACTTGTTCCAGTGCTGAAGCTTCACTGAAACTATATCCTGCGCATATTTTTGTTGCAACATCTGCTGACCATACAAATGGGAAGTATGGCATATGAATCAGCGTTTTACTCTGATATGTAAGCTCCTCTTTTACCGAAGAGTATCCGCAGTCTTCTATAATGCATTTTACGTTTGATGGCAGTTTTTCTCCTGATACCATCATTGCAGTGGCACCGCCCATAGATACCCCATAAATTATTATCTGCGGACTGTCATACTCTTTGTTTAGATATTCTATCCATGAAATAACATCAAGTCTGTCATGCCAGCCCATTCCTATATAACTTCCCTCGCTTTTGCCATGGCCTCTCATATCGGGAAGCAGTATGTTGTATCCCTTAGAATAAAATCCACCGATAAGCTGCGACATGCTCTTGCCGCTGTCATCATAGCCATGAAGGGCGATTACCCATACATCAGAATTCTGCCTGATCATATATCCATTCAGCTTGAGTCCGTCATATGATGTTATATCTGCCTGCTCATACTCAGGATTCACCTGTTTGAATTCTATGCTTTTGTCTTCTATTTCAAAATTCACCTGGTTTTCTTCGGCAGAGAAAATAAAATCTCTGTTGCCGTCAGATGATATTGCTATCCTGTAAATCGCAATTCCTGCTGCAGCAATTATCACTGCACATATCACAAGTATTATCACTATGATTTTAATAAGTTTTTTCATACAATTGCTCCCGCATTTTATCTATGTATATGTCATCACTTCTATTCCTGTGTATCTATTATACACGATAATTGTATCGTTTAGGTGAAAACTTCTTGCAAAATTCACCGGTGTGTGATAAATTAGATGAGTCATGGAGGATTGACCGAGTGGCTAAGGAGCTCGCCTGGAAAGCGAGTAAGGTGTAACAGCCCCGCGGGTTCGAGTCCCGTGTCCTCCGCCAGACTTAAGAGACCTGTTCCAGGTCTCTTTTTCATTGGAATTTCAACGTTTCAGATGCTTTCGAGAAGGTAAATCCATCCCATAATTTTTTACGGAAAAAGTGCTCTCCGGGCCCCTCCGGGTGCTCTCCGGTGCACAAAGATATGGGATAAAATCCGGCTGAAAAGCCTCAAAAAAATCGCATAGTTGACAAACTCAGGACAGCTTCAGCTGCCTTTTTTTATTAAATCGCACAATTGCATTATCATACCAACCACGCTTACAATAAAGAAAAATTGCAAGGAGGATACGATAATGAGAAAAACAATGAAGCTCAAGCTGACATACGATGAGGTAAGAGTTCTGGTCTATGCACTCAATGAACTCAGGAACTCCCTTATAGCAGAAAACAGATATACAGATCCTGTCGATGAAATCCTCGTAAGGCTCATCGCCTGATATACCTTCTGCCGATACATGCCGCACTCAATAAAGAGTGCGGTTTTTCTATTTGAGCCGGAATCGGCAGAAAGGA
>CAVAON010000083.1:0-8463 GCA_963590215.1 Anaerovoracaceae bacterium
AAATCCATTTGCCTTTATTTGCTGAGCAATAACATTTTCGAGAATACTGCCCAGATTAAGCCCGACATTCCCGTTTAGAATTTCAAACTGGACATTTTCCATACACGCAGCGCAGAGTAATCCTGTGTCGTTCATATAGAGCTTGAACAGACTGTGCTTTTCGCTTAATTTGAGGGGTGGCTGAGGAGCGCTTACATTGTAACAGGCCAGGGAAACATCGGCATCTGTAAGCCATTTGAAACTGTTTTCGTAGCGATTGAGTCTGGCTGTTGATGTTAGAGAAGATACGATAAATCTCCGGTTTTTGCTATCCAGCTGTGAAGGAATACTGTCAAAAATCGCCTTAATCTTTATTTTGTCTGCGTTTCCTGCATACTGTGCAATGTCAAGCTGATATTGGGACAAAATCGCATTCTGGTAATTGATAACCTTACCTATGTCGTGTGTGTCTACAAAAATTTGAACGGCTTCCGGCATCCCGCCAACAACAATATATGCATAGAAAAGCTTTTTCATTGTGTTGTGAACAGACTCACTCACGGGTTTGAGATTACTGAAACAGTCGTAAAGATATGAAAATGTCTGCTCCTGAACTCCGTTAGCAACCGCAAATTCCTCAAAATCCATCGGATACATCTCGTGTACTTCCTCAAATCCCACCGGAAACGATGGAACATCCTGAAAATTCACGCCTAACAAAGAACCTGATTCCACATAGTCAAATCTGCCGTCTTCCACAAGGAATTTAATCGCACTCCTGACCTGCGGGCATTTTTGTATTTCGTCAAAGAAAACCAAAGTATTTCCCGGTTCCAGAGGTTTGCGCAGATATGCAGTTAAATTTGCAATAATCGTCTCGACATCAAGGGAACCTTCAAAGATGTCAGCAGCTTTCGGATCAGTAACAAAATTTATAAATTTATAAATGATAGCATCAGTGTTGTTGCTCTCTGCAAAAGCTGGTATAATTGCCGTGAAGAATATATGTTAGGAGCAGTGCTATGAATAAATCAGCAATCAACTTTATTTTCACCAAAGAGGGCTTTATTGCAGAAATAAAAGAGCCCGGTAATGCAGGCGAGCTCGGAGAGCTGTTTGAAAAAGACAGATATAGGGCTCTTTACAGGATGGGTTTCGAAAACAAACCGGTCAATACCAACCCATCAGAAGAATTTATGTACAGAGTTGCAGAGGCTTTTTTTGAGGCACTGACTGACATACCGGAGCTGGAGCTTGCAAGAGAAAAAGTAAAAGTAGCACCCTCAGGGGATATAATAGAAAAGATTCTTGGGATTACTCCCTTTGCCATAGGCTCGGAATTTATAGATAAATCATGGATCAAGAGGATATTCAAAAAACTCGAAAAGGTTTTTTCTGAAGAGATTACAGAGTATGATGGCACGGTTGCAATGTATCTGACAGAAAAAAACCAGAGTCTTCACGTGCCTGAGCGTATATTCTTTCACCTGGTGGAGGCAAAGGACAGTGAATTTCCCTTTGCGTTCCTTGCAACATATGCGACGAGCGAAAAGAGAGGAAAAATTAAACATGTACCTCTCAAATATGCACTTACAGAATACAAAAATGACAGAGCAAAGCTGATTGAACTGCTCTCGTGTCTTAACCGTGCGGCTGAAGTTTCGCCTCTGATAGAAAAACTTGTAGCTTCCGGAGAAATGTTTCATCCTCTTCACCTTACAAGTGAAGAGGCATATGAGTTCCTGAAAGATATAGAGAAAATCGAGAATGCCGGTATATTGTGCCGTATTCCGAACTGGTGGAAAAAACAGTATTCCTCACTTTCGATGAATATCACCTTAGGAGAAGAAAAAACATCAATGCTGGGTCTTGAGACCATTATCTCGGTAAAGCCGCAGCTTTATGTAAATGGAGAGAATCTTAGTGCAGATGACATTAAAAATCTGCTTGAACAAACTGACGGCCTTGCAATGATAAAAGGCAAATGGGTAGAAGTAAACCATGCGAAGCTGGAAAAACTTCTTGCCGACATGGAAAAGGTTCCGAGTGAAATAACGATGCTTGAGGCACTTCGCATGAATATTGACGACAGCGAAATATCTCCGGATATCAACGGGATTGTTTCCAACGGCAAATGGCTTGCGGGCATTATGAACAAGATTAAAAAGCCTGAGAAGATAAAAAATCCTGACCTTCCGGCAGAGTTTAACGCGACCCTCAGACCTTACCAGGAAACGGGATATGCATGGCTTAAATATATGGGAAGCATTGGCTTTGGTGCGTGCATTGCCGACGATATGGGTCTTGGCAAAACAGTTCAGGTGCTTGCATATCTTGAAAAAATGCGTGAGGAGAACAAAAATGCAAGAGTATTGCTTATTGTTCCTGCATCGCTTCTTGCAAACTGGAAAAAAGAATCAGAAAAATTCACGCCAAAGCTTGATATAGATATACTTCATGGCAAATCTGCAGCAGCCCTTAACAAAAGCCTTGCTGACCAGAAGGCATTCCTGACAGTGACGACATACGGCATGGCATCAAGAATTGAAGGACTCAAAAGTATAACATGGGACTGCATCATTTTAGATGAAGCACAGGCGATCAAAAACCCTGTAACAAAGCAGACAAGGCAGATTAAAGAGCTGAAAGGCAAGATGAAAATTGCAATGACGGGAACGCCAATCGAAAACAACCTTACAAACCTTTGGTCACTATTTGACTTCCTCAACAAAGGAATGCTGGGAAGCTCAGAGGAGTTCAAGAAATTCTGCAAGGGTCTCGGAGAATCCAGGGATGGATATGCAAGGCTCAAGAGCATAGTGGCACCGTTCATGCTAAGACGTGTCAAAACAGACAAAAGCATTATTTCAGATCTTCCTGAAAAAATCGAAACTGTCGATTATACAGAGCTTTCAAAAAAACAGACAGTATTGTATCGCAAAGTGGTAGCAGATCTGGCAAGCAAGATAGAAGAGCTCAGCGGAATGGAAAGAAGAGGTGCTGTTCTTGCAACAATAATGAAGCTCAAACAGATATGCAATCATCCGGATCAGTATCTTGGACAGAGGGAATATTCAGAATCAGACAGCGGCAAATTCGGCATGCTCAGAGAAATATGCGAAACCGTATACGAAAAGAGAGAAAGAGTTCTTGTATTCACGCAGTTTAAGGAGATGACGCAGCCTATAGCAGACTACCTTGAAGAAATATTCGGAGCAAAAGGATATGTTCTTCACGGAGGCACTCCGGTCTCAAAGAGAGGCGAAATCGTTGATGCTTTTCAGGGTGAAAAATACGTGCCGTTTATAGTCCTGTCAGTTAAAGCGGGAGGTACAGGGCTCAACCTTACCAACGCGAATCATGTCATACATTTTGATAGATGGTGGAATCCTGCCGTTGAAAACCAGGCAACAGACAGAGCTTTCCGTATAGGCCAGAAGAAAAACGTAATGGTACACAAGCTGGTATGCAACAGCACAATAGAAGAAAAAATAGATGCTATTATCGAATCCAAAAAAGAACTTGCCGAAAACGTAATTGGCTCCGGCGGTGAAAACTGGATTACAGAAATGAGCAACAAAGAACTGCTGTCAATAATGAAATTAGGATAGGAGGAATGACAGATGAGCAAATATTGGGACGATACTTCATATTACAGTCAGCCTTCATCGGAAGAAATAAAGCAGAAATCTATAGCAAGCGCTCAAAAGGCTAAATCAAAAGGCAAAACACTTTCGCCTATCATCATAACAGGCAGAAATATAGCCGAAAGCTGGTGGGGCAAAGCGTGGTGCGAAAACCTTGAAAGATACGCCGATTACAGTAATAGAATTACAAGAGGCAAGAGGTATGTTAAATCAGGCGCTGTAATAGATATGAAAATCAGCGAAGGCAAAGTGCTTGCAAAAGTACAGGGAACAAGAAAAACTCCGTACAAAGTGGAAGTTAAGATAAGCCCTTTGAAGGAGGGACTGTGTCAGGAAATCATAGAGCAGTGTAGCAGCCGGCTTGAAAACATAGAAAAGCTGATGTCCGGAGATTTTCCTGATGACATGAAAGAGCTGTTTACAAAAGAAGGAGGGCTCTTCCCTTCCCCAAGAGAGATAAGCTTCAGCTGCAGCTGTCCTGACTGGGCGCTCATGTGCAAGCATGTTGCGGCAGTGCTGTATGGCATAGGAGCACGCTTTGATGAAGACCCGATGCTGTTTTTCACATTAAGAAGTATAGATGTAGATAAATTCATTGATATTACTCTTAGCGACAGGCTTGAATCTATGATTGCAAATGCGGACAAACCAAGTGACAGGATAATATCAGGAGATATATCGGAGCTGTTTGGGATAATATAAGGGGGGATGGCAATATAGTGCCGGAATTATAGTAAAAGCAGCGATAAATGAATAAAGATTAAGCAAACTTGTTATTCTTGTATACAATTTGTATACAAGAATACATTTTTTAAGAGGATTTATATTGCAGTACAATGCTTTAGCGTGATATAATTATTAAGAAGTAGCAAGGATGGAAACGTCAGACTATTGCCTGTGTCACAAGTACAGGAGAATAGTTTTTTTGTCTAAAATAAATGACAGGGGATTAAAGATATAACAGCGAAGGGAGGTAACAGATGTTCAACTTCAAAAAAAACAAAAAAACATCAACAAAGTCAGGCAAAGAAATTGCGCCTAAAATTGCAAAAGAAAAAGATACCAAAATAGTATTCAAGCACGACAGAACAGAAGTCGAGACTCCATCAAAAGAAACTTTCATAAAAGACATGGCCACAAAACTGGAATCAAACGAAGAAATTCCGACAGAGGTCTATACGGCTCACAATGTTAAACGCGGCCTCAGAAACTCTAATGGGACAGGTGTAGTGGTCGGCCTTACAAAGATTGGTGAGGTAACAGGATATACCACCAATGAAAAGAAGGAAAAAATACCTTGTGAGGGCAAGCTTTATTATAGAGGATATGATATTGAAGATCTGGTTTCAAGCTGTATCAGAGATAACAGATTCGGATTTGAAGAGGTTACATACCTGCTTCTTTTCGGAGAGCTTCCTACACAGAAGCAGTTTGATGATTTCAAAGAGCTCCTCGGAGAGAAGCGAGAACTTCCGTATGGCTTTGCCAGGGATTCCATATTGACTGCGCCATCAAGGAATATAATGAACAAGCTGGCAAGATCGGTACTGACTCTCTATAGCTATGACAAAAACCCTGATGACACATCAGTCGAAAATGTCGTAAGGCAATCCATTGAGCTTATAGGATATTTCCCTGCTATTATCGCTTACGCTTATCAGGCGCAGCAGTCGTTTTTCTTTAACCAGAGCCTGCACCTGCATTATCCTGTAGCAGAGCTTTCGACTGCAGAGAATATACTCAGAATGATAAGACCTGACAGAGAATTCGCAGATATTGAAGCAAAGCTTTTAGACCTTTGCCTTATACTCCATGCAGAGCATGGCGGAGGTAACAACTCAGCATTCACCACGCATCTTGTGTCTTCATCAGGGACAGATACATATTCTGCCATAGCGGCAGCTGTAGGATCTCTCAAAGGACCAAAACATGGTGGGGCAAACATCGCAGTTATCAACATGATAGAGGATATCAAGAGAGAGGTGCCGGATATTACGGATTACAGTCAGGTTGAAGATTATCTCGTGAAGATTCTCAAAAAACAGGCCAATGACAGGAGCGGTCTTGTCTATGGTATGGGTCATGCCATTTATACACTGTCAGATCCGAGGGCTAAAATCCTCAAGGAAATGGCAAGAAAACTTGCACAAAGCAATGACAAAATGGCTGATTTTCTGCTTTGTGATTTCATCGAAACCAAAACACCGGAGCTTCAAAGACAGATGACAGGAGTCGAAAAGCCTATGTGTGCAAATGTTGACCTTTATTCAGGATTTGTATATGAGGCGCTGGGCATTCCTTCTGAAATAGCAACGCCGCTGTTTGCTACTGCAAGGCTTTCGGGCTGGTGCGCTCACAGACTTGAGGAGCTGACAATATGCAAGAAACTAATGCGTCCCGCATACGACTGCGTAGCAGAGCACAGAAAATATATAGAAATAGAAAAGAGATAGAAAAACTCTTGCGAAAGTTTTGATTTTTGTGCTAAAATAACGAGGTTGGAACTGAATATTAATTAGAGATCAAGACAATAAATGTCGCTTATCCACTGTCAGACGGATAAGCTGCATCTATTGTCTTTTTTGTTTGTTACCAAGGAGGATTAAATGATTATAACAATAAACAGGCAAAATGGATTTGGCTGAAGCTGTCAGAAACGATGAGACAAGCTGTTTGAGCTGATAGCTTCTTACTATCAGATAAAAAAAGGAGGTAACGAGAATGCCTAGGAGCAAAAAAGAAGGAATTTTACTGAGCCTCATAATGAGTCTTGTGATGATTTATGTGATGGCAGCATTAAACGACAATGTGAGACTTGGCGCATTTGCAGCATCATCATGGTTGCTGGCGCTGCAGCGGCTGCCCCTTGGGTACTTAGTGGGGATTTTGTGTGACCTGTGCATATGCACACCACTGTCACGTAGATTTGTAATGAAGGTGACTAAAGCAGAGGATCGTGATATTTACAAAGTTTTGATTCTCCGATTCTGCATGGTTGTCCTGATGACTGTCGCAATGACGATTTTCTCAGTCTTTGCAGGCGGTAAATTCGGTATGGCCGGGGTTATAGACTTCTTTACATATCTGCCGTACAATTTCACTATAGCTTTGCCTATACAGATGCTTATTGTAGCACCGGTATCATTGCGCATTGCAAGATGGGGAGCATCACTTCTTACTTCAAAAACTACCGAAAGCAGATAAAAAAGTCAAGACACGCTCAACGGCATTGCGAGTAACGGTCTGTGGCATCTCACCTGGTAGGAATTGTAAAACACCTCGAAGGGCCGTTTATAAACAAAAATACGTTGGTGACGCGTTGGTATAGCCATGATATAATAGTATCAAAGCAGTAGACGGAGGCGGCTCGAAGTATGATTTCGAAGAAATTTTCAAAGCACACACGAAGGATATTCAGTGTGCTGTTTGCCATTTTGGCAATAGCGTTTATCGTATCCATGTCACAGATGAATATTGCTCAAAATGTTGAAAGTCGTGCGCTTTCGGAGCTGCAATCAACTGTTAATATGCAGGCATCGGCATTTCAAGAGCATATGGATGCACAGTTTCAGGGGCTGCATTTGGTAGCAGACATGCTGGCAAACGGAAGTGATTTTACCGGTGAAGAAATAAAACCGGCTTTATTATCTGTTGTAAGTACATATAGGCTTTGCGCACTTTGCCTTGCTGATATGGACGGTAACACAACAGATTATCAGGGGAATGTGCTTGGCAGTTGCTCGGACAGAGAATACTTTCAGGAAATCATTGATGGGAGTCATACGCAGATTTGCGAATATCTCGCCGTAACAAAAGCAACAAACGAACCGCGCGTTATTTTGTCAATACCGGCATATGACGAAAACAGTAAAACGGTAGGTGTCCTTTTTTGCAGTAAGGAAATTGAAGTTCTTGAAGATTCCATTTTTTCGCACACCGATTTGTTTGACGCTACTGTTGGTATTTTTATTTGTGATGTCACAGGGCAGATTATTGTAGCAAACGAAAATGGGTATGGCTACTTCAAAAAACAGGGAAGCATTGAAGATGGCGAGCTTAATATAAATGACCTGAGCAGCAGCATGCAGCATGTGCGTAAAGAAGGGAAGACTCAGCGTATAGAGGCAAACGGGAATAGCTGTTTCGCTGGGTATGTTGCACTTGATGAGTGCGGCTGGGGGTTATACTGCATTGTGGATGAGGATGCTGCAACCAAAAGCTATCGGGACAATCAGAAGCGAATAGAAAATACGATTATCAAGGTAGGCTTTGTTTTTGTTGCAGCCTTTATATATATATTTATCTTGGGAAGAATGTATCTGAAACGAAAAACAAAGGATGCACTTTCTGTCAAGAGTAATTATGAGAATTATAGAAGTATACTTAGGGAGGTACAATGTGCTGTTGTTGAGTATGACCTGAACAATGCTTCTTTGAAGGTGATTCAGCCGGGAAGTGAAGAACTGAAGCTGGATTTGCTCAACGGTTCATTGGAGGCATATGAGGAATTCAAGCGAGCCCATCCTGAGTATGACTTTAATGAATTGAAAACAGAGCTGGAGCTTGCAAAAATCGATGGAAAGACTTATTCCTTTGAATCGCTTTTGACTGCGAACGGACTAAGTCTATGCTGGTTGCGTACTATGATTATCCCGATAACGGATGAAGACGGCATGGTGGAAACTATACTTTTTGCTATATTTGATATTTCGGATATGCACAGAGAAATTGATGCGCTTTCGGAAATGTACGCGAATATTCCAGGAGGAGTGCATCGTTGCTATCTTGATAAGCCGATTCACGTTGAATATATGAGTGATGGATTCTGTAAAATGCT
>CAVAON010000084.1:0-8417 GCA_963590215.1 Anaerovoracaceae bacterium
TACAGTATGTTTGTTGACAGAGTGAAGCAGTATTGCAAAGCCAACAAAGACAGGGGGGGCTCTGACAGAGAAAGAAATGCCTGACTGCATCAAGGATGGAATTGAACTTGGATTTGAACAATGTGAATGCAGAGCATCTGTGGCAAAGGCTCTAAAAGCCAAAATTATCCCATTAAAGATTTGCAGAGCTTACAGGATTACCTATAAAGGATATAAATGTATTATAAGCAGCCGAATAAACAGAATATTGCGAAATTACAATCTCTACAATTAAAAGCGGGAACGGTGCAAATCACATATCATTCCCGCTTTTTTATTTTGTTATTTACGAGCAGTATATCTCTCGCGCAGTTTACTGTTTGCGCTTAGCCTGAGACCCCCCCCCGCTTGTAATTTCCTGTAAAACGCGCTCAAGCGCAGTTATATCAAGAGGTTTAGCAAGGTGGGCATCCATACCTGCATCGAGGCAATCTTTAATATCCGTGCTGAATGCATTGGCTGTCATCGCTATAATAGGGATTACCCTGCCAAGCGGATTTGCGCCGCTTCGTATAGCACGTGTCGCATCCATACCGTTCATCTTAGGCATCTGCACATCCATCAGGATAGCATCATATTCACCCGGTTTTACAGAAGCAAATGCCTCTACTATGTCAAGCCCTGTAGGATAAATGGTGCATGTCGCATTGTGAAGTGTAAGCAGTGCGTCAAGAATTTCAGCATTTAATTCATTGTCCTCTGCACAGAGGAAACGCTTGCCGCTCAAAGGCGAACGAGCTTCGTCTTTTGCAGACTGCAACTGGCTATGAACATGGTTTACAGCCAGTATCAGATTTTCAAAGAAGAACGGACGGGCAATCAGACCGTCTACTCCGCTTTCAAGTAACATCTGCCTTATGTTTTCTCTATAAGTATATTCACAGCAGAATACTAAAACTGCATCCTTCGCTGCTTCATGCAGCTTCTCTACTGTATCTGTAAGGTTTTCATCGCATATATTACCTGAGATAATAATTGCATCAGATGGTTTTTGCTGCAGAAGCTCTAAGGCCTGCTCACTGCCTGCTGCAACATGAAGCTCTACATCCTCCTCACGGAAAGCAGCACATACATTGCGTACAAGCTCATCCTCATTACAAATGAGAAGCACATCATCAACATCAGCGAGACTTCTTGCTTCCGGATCTACCGGCATTGTAAGCACAACATCGAAACGGCTTCCTTTACCGGGTTCACTTTGCACTGTAATAGTGCCTCCCATTAGATCCACGATGCTCTTGGTGATAGACATCCCAAGACCTGTTCCCTGTATTTTGTTTGTAACAGAATCCTGTTCACGCACAAAAGGTTCAAATATATGTTCAAGGAACTCCGCTGTCATGCCATATCCGTTATCTATAACCGAGAACATAATAGTTGCATGGTCAGCTATGTCACACGGTTTTTCGGTAATCACAAAACGGATTTCTCCGCCCTCCTGTGTATATTTGACTGCATTTGTAAGGAGATTCAGGAATAACTGACGCAAACGTATAGTATCTCCGATCAGATATTCATGTGTAACCTCATTTGTGCTGACTATAAAGGTTTGGTTGCGTTCATTGCTCTGAGAGCGTATGATGCTTTCAACCTGCCCGACCTGCTCAGCCAGTTTGACTGATTCGATGTTAAGCTCTACCTCCCCTGATTCTATCTTGCTCATATCCAGTATGTCGTTGATAAGACCAAGCATATGCTGGCTGGAGTTTTTGATTTTTTTGATGTAATATGTCAGTTTGTCAGGATTATTCACATCACTTTCCATCAGAGCCGTAATGCCTACAATAGCATTCATAGGTGTACGTATGTCATGTGACATATTAGATAAGAACTGACTCTTTGCCATTGTGGCTTTTTCGGCTGTTTCTCTTGCTTCCTCAGTTTTGTTTTGCAATATCTGAAGTTCGCGGTTGGCATCTGCCATTATTTTTGCGTTCTGCTCCTTTAATGCCAGAAGCTTCCTGTTTCTTTGCAGCCTTGTGACAAAGAATACTGCTGCGACCGTTGTCGCAAGAAGCAATATGCCGATTACAAGGAACAGTCTCAAAAGCGACGTTACCATCTGCGCTGTGCTGACTGCAACATCGTCTTTGGATACCAGCAGCATCACGCCCCATACGTATTCAGGCAAACGGTTGTATACCACATAACATTCCTGACTGTCTATATTAACGTCTGTGCATATTGTATCTCCACGTTTGCCTTCTTTGAGAAACGCTAAAGAGCTGTCAGCATGAGGAAAATCCCATTCCTCCATCTTGTGGAATACATTTCTACCCGTAATGTCAACGCCTTCGATTTCTCCTGTCTCAGACAGAATCGTACCGGAAGCATCTACGATAAGTGCAATATTTCTGTTATTGAAGGCACTCATCTGGAAAAACGGTTTCATGTCCTCCATGCTGCGCAAAAGAACAATATGTGTAATCTCATGGCTCTTCACAGTCACTGGCCGCCCTATTTTGATGACAAATGCCATATAGTTTTCGTTGTCAAGCCAGTTGGCTATGAGGAAAGACTGTCTGTCATCGTCACTGAGCTTGTCAAGTCCTGTCCATGAGCCCTGTCTTCCCTCGTCTGTATAATAGTATCCTTCAGAGTCTATCAGGCGAAACTTCATTTCTTTGCCTGTAGGAGCAAGGTGATTCTCATAATGAGCAAGTATTTCGCAAACTTCTTCTTCTGTCATGGTATCATGCTCTGCGCACGCACTGTCGACCTTGCTCAGATAATCCCATTGCATTTCAAGCTGCACATCAAGCTTTTCGAGCAGATGATTGCTTACTTCTTTGAGCTGGGATACAGACTCTTTGTAAATCTGCTGATCCGTATATGTATCAAGATACTTGCTGCAGCCGACTATTATTGCCAATATGACAGCGATTATAAGGATGATCCACTGTATTTTTAACTGCACATTACTCAAAGGGTTTTTCATATTGCTTATTCTTCTTCAGTCTCTATTTCCTTTACAAGTGATTCGTCTAATGTTTTGGTTGATATTTCTTTTACTTTCAGAAGATACTCTTTGGCAGCGTCAAGTCCCACTATGCCTGTATCTGTTATTTCGAGAGTCTCTGCTTCATCCGCATTAAATCCGCATATTACAACAGTATATGTGGCATCATCTGAAATATCCTCGCCATCAGCTGTCATAAGCACATACGGATATTTAAATCCTGTTCCTCTCGTATCGCAGCCTTCGGCAGCTCTTGCTTTGAGTTCGCTGCCTTTAATCTCTATAGTCTGGATTGTACCATACCAGCTTGTAGGCAGGAATACAGTGATATATTCCTCAGTCATATTGCCTGTGAGGACTCTGCCGTTGGCTCCCGCACTGTTTTCCATCAGAGCATGTACATCCGGGCTGTATACATTGTATGATATCAGAGCCGCATCGGCACCTGAGGCTTCCATAAACATCTGTCCCGAAAGCTGGGCAGCCTGCACTGTATCAAGCTCCTCTGTGACAGTTGCATAAGTCTTCACGCCTTCCTTTTGAATGCTTCGTTTGGTATCATCAAGAATTTTGAAGGCTTCCTCGGCACTGCCTTTGCCTTCGATCCAGTCATGCACAGCCTCACCAAACGGCACAAGATAAGCATCCCATCCTGTATATATCATATTCATTGAATGGCCTTTGCTTACAGCTTCAACTGCTTCTTTGTACGGTGAATCCTCATCGACTTCAAAGTCTGCTATGGAGCACATATTGGTTGATATTTCGCCATGTATTGCCAGGTATCCTTCGTTGCTTGAAATAACTTCAAGCACATGAAGTGCATCTTCAAGCTTTTGTTTGTTACCTGACTTTTCAAGTTCCTTGCTGAGTCCGTAGAAGCATCCCGGTGTAACACCATAAGTGTTCTGGCTGCTGTCCTCGGAAAGGAACGGAAGCAGACAGTACTGATCGCCTGTACCGTCTTCATTCTGGGTAAATCTCTGCACAGTGCCTACAAGAAATGCTGTGTTGCCTGCCGTGAAATCCTCAACCACGCCATTGTAAGTTTCGCTTTCTTTGTCTGCTACAAGCATCCCGCAGTCAATCCACTGCTGGAAATACTCAGCACATGTCGCAAGACCATCTTCATCGCCTGCAAATGTATCGGTATCTGTATCGCTGAATGAATCACACCATGATCTGCCGTCAAGTGTATTGATAAATCCCGTGGAATTTATATTGAAGAAATACTGGAATGCCGATCCGGGCAAGTCAAGGAGTGAATCTGAAACCTTGATGTCCTTGGCTTTGAGAGCCGGCACTGTTTCGTCACGAAGCTGTGCAAAGCTTGTCGGAACCTCTATGTCGTTGCGCTCAAGAAGCGACTGATTACATACGATGCCTGTGATAGTATAGTCATAAGGAAGCAGATAAAGGCTCCCGTCTACTGTGTAATCTTCAAGTCGTACAGGAGAATAAGAATCTGTAATCTCATAGTCTGACAAGTCTATGAGATATTTTTCCTGAATCTCAGAGTCCCATGCCTGGGTAGAAGAATAGATATCTGGAATGCTGCCTGTTTCAAGCTGCTGCTTCATATATGCAGACCTGTTGCCGCCGCGATACGGTACGACTTCGATGTTAATTTCCGGATATTTTTCGTGCACCAGCTCAATAAGTCCGCTGTAATCGCGCTGAGCATCCATGATAGTGATAGCTTCATGCTCTTTGCTGCCTGAACAGCCCGGCAGCATGGCAAGTACCATGACAGCCACAAGCGCTAAGGCAAAAATCTTTTTTTTCATAATATAACGTCCTCTCACATTCTGCAGGAGCACCGGTTATATCTGCATATAGCTATAGTAGCCTGCTGATACCGGATGCTTTGCTGCAATTTCATTAGAAAAAATTTGAATATTGTAGTGTCTACATCTGCATAAGCTGATACGCAGGATACACCAAGTACATTGTACACTAAAATTCTGACTTTAACAATATATTGAATTGTCTAAAAAAAATAAAAAACCTCATCCTTGCTCCGATATTTTTGCTCCAATGCCGGTTATTTAGTTGACAGGACGGCCATGCAAGTGGCATAATGATATAAAATGAGGAGGGACACTTATGGAACATCTTGAAAAATTCTATAAATCAGTAGGCTCAGATGTACAGGAAGTAGTAGCACGCCTTGGCGGAGCTGCCGCACTTGTTGAGCGTTTTTTGACAAAATTCAAATCTGACGAAAGCTTTAATAAACTGCACGATGCTCTCGAAAACGGAGCTGTAAAGGATGCATTCCGTGAGGCTCATACCCTCAAAGGACTATGTGCAAATCTCAGCCTTCAAAATCTTTTTGAGCAGGCAAGAGATATAACTGAGCTGCTGCGCGAAGAAAACCTCGAAGCTGCAAAGCAGAGCTTTCCTGCACTCGAAAAGGAATATATACATGTTCTTGATGCAATGAAGGAGTTTCACATAGGAGAATAATATCTTTGATTATATGCTAAAAACACCGGTACTCTACTGTCCGGTGTTTTTTGATATCTTAACCACAAATCTGCTACTATGCGTTAAGCGGGTATTTAGCTGTAAGCTCTGCAACTATCTGCTTTGCTTTTTCTCTGCTGTCTGCATCTTTGATTACAAGTGAAATTGCCTCTGCAATTTTATCCATATCTTCTGTATTCATGCCTCTTGAAGTTACAGCAGCTGTTCCAAGTCTGACACCGCTTGTCACGTTAGGTGACTGAGGGTCGTTTGGAATAGTGTTCTTGTTGCATGTGATGTTTGCTTCTTCAAGAAGGGCTTCCATCTCTTTACCTGTAATGCCTACACTTGTTAAATCAACCAGCATCAAATGATTATCTGTTCCTCCTGATACTATTGATATTCCTCTCTTAATAAGGCCTTCACTCAATGCCTTGGCATTGGCAACAACATTCTGCTGATATGTTTTAAACTCCGGCTGCAGTGCTTCCTTGAGGCAAACAGCTTTTGCAGCTATGACATGCATCAGAGGTCCGCCCTGTATTCCCGGAAATACTGCTTTGTTAAGCTTAAGCTCATCAGCAACTGCCTGGCTGCTCATAATCATACCGCCTCTTGGGCCTCTTAAGGTTTTGTGTGTAGTAGTTGTTGTTATATGTGCATATTCAATCGGGCTCTGGTGAAGTCCTGTAGCAACCAGACCTGCAATATGTGCAATATCTGCCATCAGATAAGCGCCGACCTCATCTGCGATTTCTCTAAGTTTTTTGAAATCAATAGCTCTGCAATATGCACTTGCGCCGCATACTATCATCTTAGGCTTGCATTCAAGAGCAGTCTTGCGTACCTGTTCGTAATCTATAAATCCTTTTTCGTCAACGCCATAGAAAACAGCATTGAAGTATTTACCTGACATATTAACCTTGCTGCCATGGGAAAGATGCCCACCATCAGAGAGGTTCATGCCCATAAAAGTATCTCCTGGTTTTAATACTGCAAAGAATACTGCCATATTAGCCTGTGCGCCTGAATGAGGCTGCACATTGACATATTCACAGCCAAAGAGTTTTTTGGCTCTCTCTATTGCCAGATTTTCGGCCACGTCAACGCATTCACAGCCGCCATAATATCTCTTGCCGGGATAACCTTCGGCATATTTATTTGTAAATGGAGATCCCATTGCTGCCATGACAGCCTTGCTTACCCAGTTCTCTGAGGCTATGAGCTCGATATGCGAATTCTGTCTTGCGACCTCGGCTTCTATAGCTTCGGCTATTTCACTGTCTGTTTTTCTTATTTCTTCGATGGAATACATAGTTTTTACCACGCAGCTTACTCACTGCGTTCCTTTCTTTGTCTTTAATAAAATTATAGATTAGATATCGTGTTTTTTCAAGCCTGCAATTCATATATTTTCGTCTTTGCGCAACTATAATTAAGCGCCGTTTGTTTCCCGCTTCTATGTAGAAAATCCTCCCCAGTAAAAGTGTACGTTACATTTCACCAGAAAGGATTGGCCTTGTTCAAATTATTTAATATCAAGCCTCATAACCTCAGGTCTGCACTCTGTCCCATACTGCGGACAGGTAAAACATTCAAAGAACTGAGGTGCTTCATCTCTACTGATAGTAATAAAGCCTGATTTGCTGAAAAATCCCGGTGCTCTGGCAACAAGAAATATGCTGCTGCCGCCTCTTGCTGCTGTCTCAGCTATGATACAGTCAAGAAGCTTCCTGCCGGCTCCTGTTTTGCGAAAAGGCTCATTTACTGCTATACCGTCAACAATGAACTGCCCCTCACGCAGAGCAAGCACTGCGCCTCCCTGCAAATCGTCCCTCTCATCTGTAAGCTGCCAGCACTTAACAATATCTGTTGGTACAGGCTCGTCTTCGCTGAACTCAAGCCTGTTTGCTATAAACATGGGCACAAGCTGATCATAATTCTTCGTTACAGCTATTTTTAAATCTTTCATAATAGTCACGCTCCGATTTAGTTACAAATACTCTGATTTTGTCACGAAGTATCGAAAATTCAAGTGGCAGCTTCTCACCGTGTTCTCCATCAACGTCTGTCGGTATGTCCACGTCAGACTCTATAAGGAGTCTGTCTGTCTTGAAGGTCAACACTCTGTGATCTTCAAGATGCACGCCCTGAAGCACTTTGATTCCAAGGGGAACCATCTCAAGTATAGGCATTTTGCGAAACAGTATCACATTTAGCAATCCGTCATTTATCTCGCTGTCTGGAGAAACATTTTTGAATCCTCCTGCAGAAGTGCCATTCATTACTATCATGAAAAACATTTCTTCTTCATATACGTTTTCCGGAGTTGTGAGCTTTACTTTTATAGGCTTTAACTCTGTCACTTCAGATGCGCCTTTGAGGTAATATGCAAATCTTCCCAGAGTATTTTTGAGTACAGGGTCTGTTTTTTGGCTCACGTCAACCATATTGCCCATAGCGGCAACATTTATAAAGTATTTACCGTTTACAATACCCACATCGACAGGCACCTGGTAATCACCCAATGCAACATCAATCATGGCATCTATAGTATCGGGCATTTCAAAATATGACGCAAAGTCGTTGGCTGTCCCCGAAGGAAAAATTGCTATAGGCAGATCTATGCCATTTTTGAGAAGTGCATTGACACATATGTTGATAGTGCCGTCACCGCCTGCAACGATAACCTGCCTGTATTCGTCCTGATTTATTTCAGGCAGCAGAGCATTTAATATTTTGCCTTTTTCTGCCCTGACAGGCATTACAATAAATCCTTCCTTCTGATATCTTTCGATAATATGATCCAGATTGTTTTTGAACATTCCGTTTCCCGAAAACGGATTGTAAAACAGCAGGACTTTTTTTGTTTTATGTTCACTCATTGCCAATAATCCTGCCACTCAAAATGTGTTTAAATATACCTAAACACATCGAGAAATTGAAGTCC
>CAVAON010000085.1:0-8372 GCA_963590215.1 Anaerovoracaceae bacterium
GATCAAGGCTCACCACTATATCATCAGCTTTGATCCCAGGGACCGGGACGAAAATCGTCTCACGGCCGAGCATGCCCTGCAGCAAGTTTGTATTTTTTATATTGTCTGACTGCAAAATGTTCCGGCTCTCTCTCTTCCAGTTCTTCAAACATAAGATCCACTGCATTTTTGAAATTCTCATCATCTTCCCTTGCCTCGGATGCATTGATCATCTCCAGCAAGGTGGTGAAATTCATCTCTTCTTCCGGAGCTTCATACCAGATATAGCCAATCAGCGCCTGATAATAGAGTTTCTCGGCTTTCACCCAGAAATCTTCTCCGGATTTATCACCTTCACCTTTGGTATTGGCGATGATGGTATTCACCAGCTTCAGAATATCCTTTTCTGAGCGGATATACATGAAAGGATTGTAATGGTGCGACTTGTTAAACGCAATGGTATTTAGCACTTTGATCTGATAGCCGCTCTTTTTAAGCAGATGTCCGCACTCAACCAGAATTGTACCTTTTGGGTCCGTACAAACCACACTTGTTGGATAATCCGGATTCGGAAAACAGCACTGCATAATGTTGGGCTTCACGAAAAATCTGGTTTTACCGGAACCGGAACCACCGATAACAAGCACGTTTTTATTTCGAGCTGTACCGGGATTCTTTGGCCGGTTATTCATGGTCAGGCCTTCTGTCTGGGTCAGGATCATGTTGTTTTCCGGCTTGGGATCCACATATGGCTTAATATCTGCCGCTGTTCCCCACCTGGCCGAACCATATTCTACACCCTGGCGATATTTCTTGGCATTCTTGCTTCGGTAATATACCACGCCTCTAAAAATCAGAGCAGCCAGTATTCCCACCAGAAGATCCAGCGGATGAAAGCTTGGAAGCGGATTCTTAAACCCTTGAGTGAAACAAAGAAAGGTATTTCCTATTTTCTTTGCCACCATTTCACCGGGAACGTGCCGGTATACCCAGCTGACTTTATCAGCCAGGTATCCCATGATCACATAAGGAACGGATAAGACCAGAAGTTTCTTTACATCCTCTGTCCTCATCGCTCCTGCCCTCTGTCTTTCTGCTTGGATCTCTCGCGCTGCTTGTCCTGTACCTTGGATTTCTGAATGTACTGGGACAGACGCTTCTGGATGGATGGCTTCTTGGATTTCACCAGTTCCATAGTGGAAAATTCCTTAAAAGCTGCTGTCATCACATCCACATCTCTTGCCTTGAAAAACACAAAATATTTTGGTGTCTCCGAATATTTGTCCTTCTTTAAAGAAAAATCAATACTGTATTTATTGGCAATTCGTTCAAAAGACTTGATATTCTTGTCTGTGATTTCAATATTGGTCAGACCCTGATTCTGTTTCATTAGCTGTGCCATTGTCTGCTTTCCACGGGGAATGGCTTTTTCAGCTTTCCTTGCTGCTTTTACATTTGCCTTTGCTGTCTTTCTTTTCTCCTGTGCCTGCAGATATTTTCGCATGGCAGCTTTTAAGATCCCGGCCGTGAGACGCAAACCCCTTTTGCCTGTATTGATGACCAGCACAACGACCTTTTCACTTACCTGCTCCTGCATCCGGCTTCCTCCTGTGATTTTTTATCATCCCTAGATTCTGCTCTATATCTTTTCTCAATTTCATTTAGAAGATCATCTGCAAGCCTATCCAATTCTTCATCCGTTAATGAGTTAAGTTCGCAAACTTCCTCATCCGTGGATACATCCCAAGGATCATCCATTTCATCCTCTTCATTTTCAGGATCACAATCAAAATCATCTGACTCCAGAAAATCGATTTCCGAATTCGTCTTTTTCTTTCTCTTTCCAATAATCAGTGCAGCAATACCCATTCCTGCAACTGCCAATCCACTTGCTATTAAAATTTTCTTCTTCACTGTCATATCCTCCATAATATCAATCTACCTGTTTCTTAATGCATCAGTCCGCCGCTGTAAGCATGTCTTGCTCCGTCCTGCACATATTCGGGGATCGGATAATAGGTGCTCATATCGTAGCGACGCTGGTTGTATTTGCGCTGTCTGGCACATCTGCGAAGCTCATCCTCCGCCATTTTCGCCTCGTTCTGGCGTCTCCATTTCTCCTTAAGAACGCTGTTGTGGGAATGATAGATCCCGCAAATACTCTTGTAGCTGTAATCCATATATTTCCCAGGCGTAGCCATCATGATCTTGTAGGGCACAACATAAAATGTCATGAAATTCACCCAGAATCTCTTGCCATTGATCTGGATCCCCTTTCCATCCTTTCTTGGCTGCTTGGTAAATACCGGAGCCACCAGCATATGATCATCGTCAATTCTCTTCATGACCACAAAATATCTGGCGTTCAACTCCTTCAAGGTTCTGCTGATTGCCAGTTCCTCTCTCGTAAGTGTCTCTTTCTCACATTCCTGATCAAATGCACAAATAGCTCCGCGATGGTTAAAATCGTAATATCCTGTCATATTAAAATCTCCTTAGTCTCTAAAAAGGCTTGCGCCGTTCTTCATTTTCTGTTCGCTCTCCAGGTTTCTATGGTTGATGCCCTGGAAGCTCACCGGGATACACATAGCAAGAACCCGGTCATAGATACGCTGATGGGCGATATCTTCCGGGTTCTTCAAAGTGTTCATTGATAAATTTGTTGTGACGATCAGCGGCAGCCTTGTCTTGTACCGCTCATCAATAATGTTGAATACCTGTTCTAAGGCAAACTCCGTATTTCTCTCAATTCCCAGATCATCAATAATCAGAAGGGAATAACTCATAAGACTTGCTACGAAAGCATTTTTATCATCGGAATACATGCCACTGAGCTTGTTTAAGATCTTGGCAAAGTTGGTCATCATCACCGTCACGCCCTGCTCAATCAGGGCATTGGCAATGCAGGCCGCATAAAATGTCTTTCCGGATCCGACACCACCCCATAATAATAGACCGTCATTATTTGCCTTCCTCTCAGCCCAGGTATCCACGTATCTTCTGGCTGATTTTAGCTGTGGCAGCAATCCGTCATCCTTCTCGAAAGTACATTCCAGAAGAGCACGGTCGTGAATGCAGGTGCCTTTTGCTCTCTGAATCCGGTCCATCTCTTCCTTGCGACGAATCTCTGCCTCTTCTCTTTCCCGACGTTCTACCCCGCATTTGCAAAGAACTGTAACCACAACTTCCTTTTTCGTCATGGGCCAGAATATCTTTCTTTGCTTGTGGGTATGACAGTTGCCGCAGTAAAGAAGACCGTCTTCACCAATATAGTCGCCTGAGTCCGTGAGCAGGATAGAACCTGCCGTCATATCAATATTTTCTTCCGTGCCAACATCCACTCCAGAATTCTCATCTCCTGTCGCCCGATTTCCATCAAGTTGTCCTTGCTTACTATCCGGATTATCAGCATCATTTACAATGCTCTGTGCCACAATTTTTTCCAGCACATCTTTTACTTCCATCAAAAGCTCTCTCCTTCCTCAAAGGAATAATCCTCGAATGCCTTTTTCCTGCCGGTTGCCTGTGGTCGCTTCAGCTCATCTTTCTTCGCCCACTGCAGAATCGTGTGATAGTGGTTATCGTATTTCTTCCCGGTGGTGGCCATGTAGGAAGAGAAATAATCGATTTTCACCAGATAATCCGGATAGAGCTTTTTGAGGCTGTCATATTCCGCGTCAGAGAGAATTACATTTTCATTGACACCATAAGGACCGTGCTGTCTGCGATGGCTGGATTTTTCCCTTTCGGATTTCTTCCCTTTATCTGACTTTGCAGCCGGATCTGTCTCTACATCTGACTCTGTCTCTTTCTCTATCTTTTTCTCTAGCTCTATCTCTTTCTCTATCTCTATGTCACCAAAAATCACAGGACTGTCACGGTCTGTCATTCCTGCGTCACTACCTGTCACACTAGCGTCACATTGTGACACCCGTGTTTTATCTGGCAAGACTAGCAGTTTACTTTCTGCCAGCTCTTTTCTTGCCCGGTGACTTCGCATTCTGGCTGCAGAACTGGATTCCGATCCCACCATTTCCTGAAAATCTGTCATCTGGATCACACCCTCTTCAGTTCCCTGCTCGATGAGATTAATCTTACTCAAGGCCTGAAGAGTAAGCCGAACGGCCATCACATCTTCATCGATCAGCAGTGCCACCTCATCTTCAATACTGGAATAGATGCCTCTCAGGTAAATCACCCCATTTGACTTAAGACTTACCAACAGCAATTTCAGATAGACGATTACCACCGTATCTCCCTGTGGTAACTTTCGAAGATATTTGATCGTGACCTGACTGAAAAAATGCTCATTGAGTTTTAACCAGTAATATTTTTTACTCTGAGCCATCACTGTATGCCCCCTCCCTGAAAGTTTTCTGTCCCTTAATGTATGGGCATTCCAGGTGTTTGCAGAAGCGATATTTCCAAGCAGGTCGATGGCATTTGCATCCCCAGCAGAAATAATCCTCTGTCATTTCAAAGGAAGGATCACCGGCTTTTCGCATGGCCACTTCGTAATGCACCAGACGTTTTTCTGTTAATGCCTGCATGTGCTCACCACCTTCCCACCTGACCCTTTTCTGCCTGATTGAAGAATTTCTTTCATACAAAATCCAATACACGGGCCGTTTTTTCCATACGGACAATCTCCACAAGGATTCTTCTTTTTCTTTGGTTTCTCGGGAATGAGGTAATAGCAATTCTCTTCACCTAATGTGCATCCCTGCTTTTTTCCTCCCCACCAATAACAATATTGGCAATCCTTTGGTTTATCCTCTGCGTATCTGTATTTCATCATTCTGCTAATCCTCCTCTCATCATTTGATTCTGATAAAACGGTCACCTCTGCTGGCTGCCTTACAAAGGCTGTGTGCTGCAAAAGCTATAACTACAACTGCGATCATGATTTTCTTCACCATGTTCGTTACCTCCAATAATTTATTTTTGCGTTAATTCCTTCACCGCCTGGTGTGGACAAGCGGATCCGTTTCTTAATCGCAAAAGGATAAGGCAGAATACGTAAGTGGTACTCTGCCTCATAGTTTTTACGATTAAATGTATTTTTCTTCAGCTTTATTTGTCCCCGACACCCTGAACTGAAAACAGGAACCCTCCGGCCCGCATCTTGGTCAGACGCTCATAGGCCGTTTTACCTCCCCGTGGATCTCACCGGGCCGCCCGCAGCTAAACTACGACTAGACGGAAGTATCATTGTCCCCTGCATGCTTCCTGGCAATCAGACCATACCATCAGGCCTGTTTCGTTTCTCTGTTGATCGCTCAGCGTAATTTGCTTCGACGCGTCTTGGCGGCAGAAAACCTGTTGCTCCACATACAAGGATATGAACCGGAGGGCTGCGTATGAAATTGTCAAGGTGCGGATAAGAAGCTTTTGATTGCTCCTTATACTTCTTAGATGGGGACGGATAATTTTTTTCAGCATCATAAAAAAGCGAATTTTTTTGAAAAAATTTAAAAAACCTGAGAAATCAGACTAAAAGCCTGTCTCTCAGGTTTGATTGAAATGGTTATAAATGTAGAAAGATAAAGGCAGATCCTCATCATAAGAATCTGCCCTTAAAGAAATGTATTGAATTGTATATTAGTAATCAGCGTTTACTCTCCCTGTAAATCCATTTTTATCCAGTTCCAGCTGAGCCAGTTCAAAATGGCACCAATTGCCATGCAGACAGCCATCACCATGAGTTGGGTTGTTACGGAATCATAGTTCTTCCAGGAATACCCGAAGAAGCCAAATACAAAGATTGAAAAAACTGAGAATGCAATTCTTCCAATCCGAAATGTATGCTGGATCACAATAAACAGCAGGATAAGTCCGAGAAAAATTCCCCAACGCATTCCCATGCTCCAATCGTTCTTCAGATTAAGCAGCTGAATCAGCCCACTTACCAGAATTGCATTTGTCACATCAAAATGACTCAGCAGAAAGAAAACTGCCGATATAATTGCTACTACCACCATTACTGCTAATTCCAGAATAATTGCCATGATCTTCCTCCTTCGCCTACTTTGCTGCCAGATATGGCATGTCATGATGTACCTCTGCCGTATAATAACCACTGATGGTACTTGGTGCATTAAACAGAGCCGTCATCAGGTATTTCTTGATATTTCCCACTTTGGTCGTATTTCTGTTAAAGCAGTCAATCACATACTGAATGTGCTGAGAATCCAGCTTCAGGAAACGACTTTTCACGAGTTCTGTCGGATAAGTCGCGCTTGCCACATTCATAGTCTCGCTCTGATTTACCGATACTTCCAGCATAATATCTACGATTCCATCCAGCAACTCACCATCGTAGGGATAACTCTCCTTCAGGCAGCTGTAAGAAATATTTTCCTGAATAAGTTCTTTGTATGCATCTGTCATACTCATCCCATCGTATCCCATCTCATCCTCTTCAGCCTTTGATAAGATTAGATTAGATGGGATAGTATTATTAAACTCAGTATTATTTATATTATTATTACTCTTTAGAGGTGTCGATTCGCGCACTTCTAGAAGTGTCGATTCCTGCACCTCTTGAAGTGCGATTTGGGAACTTCTAGAAGTATCGATTTCCGCACTTCTTACACCCACCGTATCATCCTCAGAAGTATCATTTCCCGCACTTCTAAGATTTGCACTATCCTCTTCAGAAGTTTCACAGTCGGAACTTCTTAGATTTCTTGCCTCCTTTACCATAAAGCTCTTTATGTAGAGAATGCTTGGAAGTCCCCGGCCTCTGCGTTTCTTTTCTACCAGTCCGAATTTCTCCAGTTCTGTCAGATAATCAATGGCTTTCCTTTTTGAAAATCCCAGGTCATCCTGAATTTCTGAAATCTGATAAATGATATAGACACGATTTTCTTCATCGAACCATCCATTCCTCATGGACAGTCCCATCCGGTCCAGCAAAACTCCGTAAAGGAGCTTTGACTGGATGGACAGTGGTGCAAAGGTCGGATCCAGAAGTAGCATTCTCGGTATCTTTATGAAACTGAATTGCTCGGCCTGATTGCCATAGTAGTAATCAAATTGCATCTTCATCCGCCTCCGATTCTTTCCATTTCTTCAATAATGAGAAGATGACTTTTTCCATATCGGAATTGCTATAGTTGGGTGGGAAGAACTGATTCAGTTTCTTCTCTGGAATCGTCACTTTTCTGGATGGTAATCGCCCCTTCAGATTTTCATTCAATACAGAAATCATCTGAATCTGATTGATGGATCCTTCTTCCGCACGTTTCCTGAGGGCTGAGATCTGTTCTGGTTTTACCACACCGTTATCTCTAATGTACTCATACAGCCACTCCTGCACTGGCTTGTCCAGATAAGAAGCTTCCACTCCAAGAGTGAACTGGAGACGCTTGCTGTCTACAAGGGCAAGTAATTCAGGGATTAATTCCGTGAGGCGGATGTATCTCTGAACCTGTCTGCCGCCCATTCCTGAACCTTCCCCTACAACACTCGCAGTTTCAACTCCTAACTTCCCGACTTCATGTCGGGAAGTTCCCTGATGTCTCAAAGCATCCAGCTTCATCTTGAATGCATAAGCCTTCTCGCTAGGAAGCAATTCCTCTCGCTGGATGTTCGCATCCACCATGACGATCACGGCTTCATCATCGGTCATTTCCCGTATAATCGCTGGAATTGTCGTAAGCCCTGCCAGCTGGGCGGCATGCATTCTTCGATGACCGGAAATCATTTCATATTTCCCATGATCTCCCGGACGAAGCAGAACCGGTGACAAAATACCGTTGATCTTAACACTCTCAACCAGTTCTTCCATCCGCTCATCATCTAGCACCTTGAAGGGATGATTGCGAAATCCATAAATCTTCTGAATCTCGATTTCCATACTGGATTCTTCTCCGGTAATTCCCAGGAGCTCATCCACACTTTTCAAATGGACCTGCTGTCCCGGTCGTCTGTTATCTTTCATGGCTTACAACCTCCTTAGTCAAATCTTCATATGCCTTGGCTACCTTGACATTCGGGCAGTGAATGTAAACACTGGATCCCAATGCACTGGTTTCTGCCGCTTTCACGGATGAAGGAATCGATACCTTAAATACACCGATGGTCTCATATAATTCATGAACCGTAGCTGCAATATCCTTTGTAAAATTTGTTCGGTAATCCACCATGGTCAGAAGAATCCCCTCGATCTGAAGTTTCCGGTTTAGTCTTTTCTTGATGGTAGAAATCGTTCGGATCAGCTGCTGAAGACCTTTGACCGGAAGATAGGCTGCCTGCACGGGAATCAGTACTGAATCAGCAGCCACCAGGGCATTCACCGTCATCATGCCAAGGGATGGCATTAAAAATTCCAACTATAACGCAGCCTACGATTACCTCACCACCAAGCATGATGAGTTTACCGGCAAGGC
>CAVAON010000086.1:0-8270 GCA_963590215.1 Anaerovoracaceae bacterium
TCATAGCTTTCTACCTTTACCTTTAATGGCATGTAGTCCACTGGGTACTGCCTATGAAACTGCTTATGAATGTATTTCCCGATTTCATCCAGTGAATGATTAATCCTATCAAAAAACTGCTCTGTCTTCTCTGCAGAACATGCATAGGATTGTATTTTATTAAAATCCGGAAAACGATGATCATCCTTTGCCTTTCCAACAAATACAAAATCACCATTCTTTATCTCAGAAAGTTCAAGCTGCTTGATAAAACTTTTTATCTCGCCCGTCATTACTTCCTTACGATCATAAGGAATAGGATACATCTTGTATCCACAATTAGGACAGGCACACTGCTTATCGCTCTCTTTTGTTTCCCCGCAGTTGATACACTTATATTCTATCTTTTTAGCCTCATCACCCATATTACTCAACTCCTAAAGCCTTGCGGGCAGCATCAAGTGGTGTTGAATAGAAGATTACATTGATTTCCCTCTTCAAGTCATCACCAAGTCTGTCATACTTATTCTGACATTCAGCCGGAAGAAGCATCTTCTTTGCTCCTGCATTTGCTGCAGCTACAAAAAGTTCATCAAGATCTGTTGTGATTGGCATCATGCTTCCTGACATTACAACTCTACCTACTACTACAAGAGAAGGCATAACTGCTCTATTGGATAATGCTGAAAACAAACCTACTACTTCGGCTACAGAGATTTCGTCACTAACGCCTCTGTTCTGCAGATCATTGAAATAAAGACTATAATCAAAGTCTTCACATCCACTAGAAACAAGTTTAACTGCATTCTCTGCAAAGTAATTAAATGCTGCGGTAATACTGTCTCTAACACTCTTAGGTGCACCAGCAAGACCTTCTACATTATTGAAGCTAAGCTTACCAGAGCCTTCCATTGTCTTATTTTCAAGACGATATACACCGATCTTATCATCCACGGAACGACCTACTGCATATACATAACCAGACTTTTCGAGTCCATCAAATACCAGAGTGCCACTTGCCACTTCTGGAAGTTCAATGATAGTCTCCTCACCGGTTTCATTATCAATAAATCCCATAGCCACATCAGAGAATTCGGCTGGATTCATCTTACGAAGCTGTTCCTTTACTCTTCTTCTGCACTCAATTGAATAAGAAAGTATTTCCTTTGCTTCTTCCTTGGTCATATGCTCATCCGGATATATCAGCTTAGCAAGACCTGAAAAGGTCCTTCTGACCGCTGTATCATCACGGGTATTGTAATTATCATTTAGCGAGAAGTACTCACCGAATGAATTGGTAAAGTCATACTTTCTCATGGCATGACAGAACTCTGAAAAGCAGTCAGAAATCAGTCCATATCCCTGGGTAAACAATGCTGTGCGAAGCTTTGGTGTCTCCCATCCAGGCAAATAGGCATGAATACGATCAAAGAAAGCCGAGTCATTATTAAAGTCTTCTGGAAATGGCTCGAAAAGGTTAGTTGTTCTCATCATGTCCGCAACAGATCTAAAGGTATTTCCTTCAAATGCTATAGATGCATCAGAACTAATAGATTCTGCTCCACGTGCAAAGGAACCATTTGCCATATAGTTCTTCATAATCTGGATCATATCTCCGGATGACTGCGTTATTCCGCCGACCTCATCAAAGGCTATACAATCCCAATTACCTACAAGTCCAATCTTATGAGAACCCATGTTGTAGAACATGTTTGAAACTGTAGTGTGACCACTACTCATAAGGATGGAATATGGAGAGAGCTCACTATATACATGTGACTTTCCGGTACCTCTTGGTCCAAGCTCAACCAGGTTATAGTTCTTCTGAATAAAAGGTACAAATCTAAGCAGATAGTGAAGTCTCTGCTTCTCACTAAGTTCTGCAGGTTCATATCCAGCAGACTTAAGAAGAAGCGAGATCCACTCATCCTTAGTAAACTGATTTCTCGCATCCTTGATCTCATCCAGATCCAGATTTGGCATCTGAATTGGTTTTAGTGACGCAATTTCAAAAGGAGAATCATATCTTGATCTCTTTTTTCTTACCTTCTTCTTTTTCTTCTGATTGCCGAAGATATCTTCTTCGAATTGGTCCTCATTATCTTCCTTCTCGAGGCCTATATACTCGATCTTGACAATACACCAGATACCACCAATCAGAAGTTTCTCATTATGAACAACTAGGTCAGAGCTTACTTCAAATGGGTCCATGTTAAGGTTGGTGAACCAAGCTACATACTTATCCTCACGTTCATCCAATTCAACCGTAATCTTATCGATAATAGTATACTGACCATTTTCTTTGATCTTAGACTTGACATATTCACTCTGATCCGGACGTACATAGTTCTCACTAAGAATCTTCTTGATCTTGCCAAGGCCAACCTCTATGGCGTCCTCATCATCCGTTGCGCAATACATTCCCAGTAGATATTCCAGTACGTAAGTAGGCACATTCGCACCCTTTTTCATTAAGTTGGTAAGGTCTTTCCTTACTACCTTTCCAGGGAAGTTTTCCAGTATCTTCTCATCTAATTCGGTCATCAGATGAATCCTCCTTCCAGTATTTTAGAAATCAAAGCTAAAGGTTCCAGCAAAAGCAAGCTTCACCTGATAAGGGATTCTCTGGAGGACTTCATAGTCATCCTGACTTCCACTCTCACGGATCATCAACTCGTACTGATCACCACTATCATCTCTTGTATTTAAGCTAAACTGAACTCTGTCCGTAGATAACTTGCCACCCTTTACTTCAATCAACTGGCGCTCATTAAGTACATGGCCTATTGCATCAATAAAGAATAACTCATAAGAAGCATCACCAGTAAACGTCTCATCTGCTTCAAACTTCAGGCTAAAAATGCTATTTGTAATGACATAATCCTTCTTTATTGGCTTGACTGCAGGCTTAAAAGCATTCTCTTTAATCTTGTACAGTTCTCTAGGAAGCTTCTTTACGATTGGCTTTCTAACTGTAGCAGTTTTCTTACGCTCTGCAATTGTCTGTCGGGTCGCTTCAGCAAGAGCTGCAAATTCCTGTCTTGATGTTGTGTCGCCCTCTTTTTCAACTGCACGGATTGGATGGCAAACAAAATATACAATCTGCTTATTAGCAGCCATAACATTGAGAAGCTCTAACGCCTTATCAAGCCTATCTGTATCCAGATTTACAAATGGATCATCAAGGATCAGGAATGGCTGCTCTGATTCAAATAAAGTATCAACAAGAGCAAGTCGCATACAGAAGTCAATCAAATCGCAATAACCTGTACTGTATCCCTCAGCTACATGTTCCACACCGTTTTCTTCAATCTGAACATTGAAATCGATGTCAAGAATACCCTTTACGGCATCATTGTTTAGCCAGATATGCATGTAATTATTAAAGAGGTTTTCAACCTTGCTTAAGTATCTGTTTGCTAGGTTCTCTTTTGCCTTAGCAATAAGATCAATCGTTCTTCTTAAAGTTTGAAGAGCATTCTGTGCCTTCTGCTTCTCGTCATAAAGCTGCCTGATTTCAATCACTAGATCCGGATATCTCTGAAGCGATTCGTCAGCTTGTCTGATAAAATCAGTCTTCTGGGTATATTCATCACGGAAGCTATCACGCTTCTCTTCCAGTTCCTTAAGGTCTGATCTGGCCAGAATTTCTTCCTCACTAGTTCCGCCTTTTCCTCCGGTTGCTTTTTGAACATCTTCAAGAATAGGTGCCTTCTGCTCTTCCAAAACATCCATCTGCTTCTTCAAATCTCTGTAAGTGAGTGCATTCTTAGCTATAGAATCTATCTCTGCTGTATAATCTGACGAATCAGCCACAAATCTTGTAACAAAAGCATCAACTACATCCTGAGCCTGCTCTAGTCTTAGAGTAAGCTTCTCCTTCTGCTCCTTATTGTCCTTAATCTTACCGGCGAGAGAATTGGCTCTTACTATTTCTTCTCTGATCTTAGCGAGTCTTGCTGTAATCTCAAAGTCTTCATACTGACCATTTAAGGCTACAAGCTTCTCATCCAGTTTTCTCTGCAGTTCTTCAGTCTGTGCCTGCTTACGGCTTGCTCTGTTTCCACGCTCCTGCTGCTTTTCGTTGTAATTCTTATAATCAACTAGCCATTTTTCAGCCTGATCAAGAACTTTAGTGAAGTTATCTGGTGTCATTTCATAGTTGATAAGCGCTAGCACTTCGTTGCCAGATGCAATAATTTCTTCAACCAGCTTCTTTGCAGATGGCTTGTCCTCATCATCTGCCTTTTTAGCAGAATCAGAAGTCATATCCTCTTCAGTAAGGCCTAATTCTTTAAGAAACTTTTCCTTCTTTGCGATAGTCTTATCAAGCTGATCTTTCTTCGTCTTATATTCGTTCTCGGCTCCTCTTAAATACTCAAGGGCTTCTTCTATGCTCTTTCCATCCGTATTTGGATAAGCTGCCTTAACATCTGAAAGATTACCCTCAATCTCATTTGCTGTATTTTTTACGAATTTCTCTTTATCTTCAATACCCTTTTTCTTTTCGAGAACAGCGCCAACTTTTCTTGCATCGTCAAGCACATTGCTAATGGCATTTTCTGTAACTTCCTGTCCCGGAATCCATACAGATGCCCAACAGTTTACACTTACATTGTCTGAATCAATGCTACTCTGTGCGTCTTTGATCTGTCTGTTCAGTCTATCAATTGTATCCTGTACTTCCTTAAGCTGTCTCGCTAATTCCTGTTTCTTCTGGAGATTCTCGGCATTACGCTGTGCATTTGCCTGATATTCCTGATACTGCTTAACCTGCTCGTTATACTTCTTGTTATTGTTAATACCTACTACAGCAAGCGCAATACCAACAACTGCAAGTACAAATAGAGGAACGAAAACAATTCCGGCAATAAGGCCAACAACGCCTACTCCGATACCAACTCCAAGCATTGCTTTGGAACTATTATTTCCAGGTTCCGGTACCGGCTGAACTGATGCCTCTGATATTCCTACATACTGAGCAAGTGATGCCTTAATGCCATCTGCCTTGCTATTTTCTCCATCAAGCCTTGCCTTCTGGCCATCAATCTCCAGGGTCTTTCTTTGAACATTTCTGTATTTCTGAAGAACTTCATCGCCCTCTTTTACATCAGGTGTTCCATTTGCAAATCTCTGGACAAGTGCTTCTTCACTTGCAGAAAGCACTGACTTTTCAAGTTCAATCTTTCTTACATCAACAAGTTGCTGCTTTTTCTGTGCATCCTCTAATTTTTCAATTACCGTATGAACAACCTCATGTTCATACTTCTTCTTAGCCTCAACATCTGGCTGAAGGTCATCTATTTCAGCCTTAATCTCCTTAAACTGGCTCTGCTTCTCAGCCCAACTCTCATCAGCATGTTTTGCTTCTGACTCTTCTTCGGTCTGCTGGCGGAGTAATTTCTGGATCTCATCCTCCGAATCTATAGTTTTCTGAAGCTTATCAAGGAAATCTCTGTCCTTGTCGACAGCATTCCGCATCTCTTTATAGCCAGCAGGTACGGCAATACGCTCTTCCTTTTCATCGTCTCCGGAAGCCTTTTGGCCCTGAAGTTCTCCATAAGCGCTCTGAATGTCATCAAGCACTGTGTCAGAAGGAAGGCTTCCCTCATATCTGCCCATAATTTCATCATACTCAGACTGGAATTTTTCCAGATTGCCATCTATCTCTTTTAACTGTTCAGTCAGAGAAATGATGAGCTTATTCTGCTCTTTGATTTTTTCTACTTCATCAGTTGAAGGAATATCCTCACCAAGCTTCTCTTTTACTTCATCAATCTTCACCTGCAGATCAAAAATCTGCTTATTGATGTCATCCAAGAGTCCTTGTGAAGCTTCTGCCTTCTTACTATCTCCCGACAGTTTATCCACAATTGCCTTCTTCTCAGCAATATCTTTATCGATTGCGCTGATAAGTGTATCAATCTGTTTGATTCTGTCTCTTGCCGCGTCTTGAGCAATGATATCCTGCTCCAAGCGATCTCTCAAACGCTCTTTTTCAGCAATTGCTCTGGCAATATCTCCCAAGCGGCCTCTTTGGCCAGTCTTCTCATAAACCTTTGTCTGTTCAGTCAGTTTCTTGATTGCATCGTCGAATACGGCAAGATCATTCGCCTGACTGACAAGTGCATTTAATCTTGTATGAATACTACTTGCAGCACCATCCATTGAAAGACCATTCTGGTTGATAAATACACTTCTCTGGAAAGCACTTGCGTCCAAATGAAACAGATCCTCACCTAAAGAATCCGGATCAAGCTTTGCTGTTGTCTTGGTATCAAGATCGACAATCTTGGTCTTATCCATACGAGGCTGTGCACCAAATGATCTATAAACACGGTAATTCTTACCATTTATTTCAAAATCAAGTGAGCCTCCGAACTTTCCACCCTGCCAAGGAAGATATCTCTTTCTCTCATTTTCAGTAATATTCTTGGAATTCCTAGATGTAAATCCATAGAGCATAACTTTAAGGAATGTTGCAAGAGTCGTCTTACCCCATCCATTATCATGAAGAACGATATTCAATCCGTCCTCGAAATCATAATCATAATTCTCTAATCCACCGAAGTTATCTACATGACAGCTTATAAGTTTCATTCTACAGACACCTCCTTACCGTTGAGTACATTCCAGCCACAGCTCAGAATTCTGTTTCTCTCAGCCTCACTCAATGAATCATCCTGAAGGGCCAGTCTTACAAACTCGCTTCTTAAAGAAATGTCATTTTCAAACGATTCCTCATCAATATCCATCATCGTATTGTCATATACTTCCACGTAAAAAACTCTGCTCTGAAGCTGGCTTGCAATTTCATCCTTTGCAACCATGAATCCAAAAGCAGTTCTTCCCATCATATTGATTCGAAGAAATGTCTCATATGGGAACTTTGAAACAGCCTGAATTAGTTTCTTAACCAGTTCCTTATGGTTATCTTCTGGTGAGAGTTTAATATCTATAGTCTGATAAGAGAACTTGCTATCCTCTACCTCCTTATACTCACCTATAGTGTCATCTGCCCATTCAAGTACTGAATATCCATACTTACTTTCAGCATCATCGTATCCGGTAGGCTCAAAGTGAAGAAGTTCTTTTTCACCATCACCAAGTCCTGATATTGTATAGACCTTTTCAGCATTCTTTGCAATAACAATCGAATCATTATCTCCGAGCTGAATATTAATCTTGCGGTCCCTGATCTGAACTGCCAGATCATCATCCGTATACATGTCTGCAATATCAACGCATAGTAAATGCAGATTCTCAGGAATATCATTCCTATAAGAAATACGACTGTATTCAGGCTGTGTGAGGAATGTCAGAAACTGAATATGATTCTGGTCATTGCATACCGCAAAAAGACCATCAATAATAGCCTCTGTTACTCTTTCCTGTCCAAACATCTGACCAAAGATTGCAATATACTGTGCATTCTCAGGAATTGCGTTTTCAGCCATTTCTGAAAGTTTTTCAGTTCTTAAGTTCTGCCACTTGTGAGCCAGCTTCACATCCAGATTTTCTGTACATGTGGCCCCCAAGAGGATGTCCGTACAAAATAATATCTTCACTGTACTACCCCCTTTTTTAAAGTCAAAATCACTTGCAACATCAAGTTATCCAAATTTCTTTTCAAGCTTGCACTCTGCTTCTATTTCTCGACAAATCTCATATAAAGCATCATCATCGTCCGAATGCATTCACTCATGAATCATGGAATAGCAATTGCCCTAATACGATTCCGAAACACTCAATTAAAGTTTTTCTAAGAACCTGTTTGATCTTATTACCTCATTCCAACCGGCAACAATACCGTTCTGTTCCTGAAGTCATGTAACCATAAAATTCCAAACGATACGGTTATAGCGCATCATTGCATATACGTTAATCTGCTTTGCAACATCCATCGAACCATTTGCCAATTCTTCCACTAAAGCCTCAGAATCAAGGGCGTCAACTCTCTTAAAACAAAAACTGGTCTCGGATAAGTCCGCCATTATATACATTGCTTCTCGCCATGCTTCCTCCGAGTTATTCTTTTTCTTCTGGAATAAACTCCACAATGTCCTCGATTTTACAATCCAGTGCAGTGCAGATTTTACCTAATACTTCGGTTGAAACATTCTCTCCTTTTCCCATCTTCGCCATAGCATTTGTTGAGATTCCTGCCATGCGAGTCAGATCCTGTTTCTTAAGATTCTTGTCAATCATTAATTTCCAAAGCTTGTTGTAATTTACAACCATATAGAATTCCTCATTTAGTTCGTCCTATAGTCATCAAAAATGTATAAAAT
>CAVAON010000087.1:0-8010 GCA_963590215.1 Anaerovoracaceae bacterium
TAACAAAAAATACCGAATTAGGGTATGATAATTGTTAGGAGGATTAAGAATGGGACGTGGAAAGTTAACTGCTGAAGAAATTGAGATTTTACAAAGAAATCCCTATGTAGTTAAGGCAACTGAAAAGAGTGTTGTTTATACGAATAAGTTCAAGGAACACTTTATTGAGGAGCACAGCTTAGGGAAGAAGCCTTCTCAAATATTTATAGAGGCAGGATTTGACATAAATATGTTGGGCTCTAAGAGAATAGAAAGAGCCTGCGCCAGATGGCGTGAAGCCCATGCCGCAGGCACCTTGGGGCAGTTTGATGATGCATCAGTAGCAAGACTTTTTTTTGATAACAAGTTTGCCACGGAGTGATTATTGTTACTGGAAAAATTCAGCCGATAAGCGCGCAGAAAGAGAAGAAAAAGATTTAGAGAGTTTATTCTTTGTGAAGGAAGCATTTAATGCCTGCAAGTATCGTAAACAAGGCACAAGATCAATCAGAATGGTGCTTCACAGAGATTATTATATAAACTATAGTCGTAAGAAAATTGATGCGCAGACAAAGGAGCTATTAGCCCATGCTATATCCACTTCTTTGAAGATGGATTTTGTAATTGAGTCGCTAGATAAGCTAGCAAAGTATGATTTTGCGGAAGGCGCTATGATTCATAGCGAACAGGGCGTTCATTATACTTCAAAGGCATTTAGAGAAAAAGTGGCAAATATGGGGCTGGAGCAATCTATGAGCCGCAGAGGCAATTGCCTTGATAATTCTGCTATGGAGTCTTTCTTTGGCCATATGAAGCAGGAAAAGGAATTCGACAAGGATGCTACAGATGAAGAAATCGAGAAGCAACTTGAGGATTATATACATGATTATTGGCACAATAGATATCAGGAAGGGCTTGGCGAGATGACACCATATGAGTATGGCCAAAGTCTGCTCGCAGCATAGGGGTTTGACGTGTCCAAGATTTGGGTACCACATCAATATGGAAAGGAATAAAATCTTTGAACAGAACAGAACAGAACAGAACAGAACAGAACAGAACAGAACAGAACAGAACAGAACCCAAAATTTCTTTTTTAGTTACGTATTTCAACCAAGTGCAATACGTAGATGATAGTCTACAGAGCATCTTAGCTATCGATAAACCTGCCGAGTGGGAAATATTAATTGGCGACGACGGATCTTCTGATGGGACCGTTGAAAAGGCGCAACAATATGTGGATAGATATCCGGATCATATAAAACTATTTACTATTAATCCTGATGAAAAAGACAATCTGATGCCATTTCATCATGTAGTATTGAATAGACTCAGACTTTTGGAACAGGCGACAGGACAATATTTCTGCTTACTGGATGGAGATGACTGGTATATTGATACTTGCTTTGTAAAGGATGCAATTCTTATAATGGAGCGTGACCCATCAATTTCTGTTGTAATGCATAGGTTTAAGAGCATGAGGAATGGAATATGCGTAGGCGTAGGCGGACTTTCCAAGCGTGGAAAAATAAATAGCGTAGAATATATAAAAAAGGGTTGGTATTCCCATTCTAACACCGGCGTATACAGATACTGTTTTGGAAGGGAGCGGATAGACTATTTAAAGAAGTATCGGCTTTTTGATGACGCAGAGATAGTATCAAACGCAATGAATTACGGTAGTATATATTCAGCCAATAAGGAAGTTTATGCATATAGACAGTTAACAGACAGTATTTGGAATAATCAAGGGTCAGATATTTGTTCTTTTTACGGCCTTGTGTGGTGTGTGCCGGATGTATTGGTCCTTCCGGACTATTTAAAGCCGATAATGTCAAAGGTACGTGCTACACGAGTCGTGACAGCATATGCACATCGGAAAAGATTGAATCTTCTTTCTGATAAGGATAGAGATATACTTGAAAAAATGATTCAGCCATACCTTCCCACAACTATATATGATTTGTTACATTACGACAAATTGGATCGGAAACGGTTATCTCACATGAAAAAGAAGCTTCTGAAAGGTCATAGACTTTTATACTTTAAAATCAGACTTCGCGATGGTTTAATACCACAAATTAATAAATTACCATATGTGAGGGGCCTTGTATCGGAAAATAAGAGACTTAAAAGCAGAATTGTGGAGCTGGAAGGCTTAGAAAGGTGAGAAGAGTAGGTATGTGTGTGAACGTGGTAAAATAGAATTTAGATATATATATTCCAAACATTGCAAATTCCTTGTCAGAATTTGTTCCGCACTTTTAAATGAGTTGAATTATTACACAATATAGGATCGACATTTCAAATGATAAATATCGTAAAAAAATTCAGAAAAATACTAAGCAAAGGCCAAAAGATTCGTGTCATAATCATTGCCATCCTGATGCTAATCGGGGCGGCCTTTGAAACCTTAGGGGTAGGACTTATCCTGCCTCTTATTACTGCTATCATGGATCCGGATATTATCACCACCAACAAGTATGCAGCATTGGTGTGTGAAGTTTTGGATTTACATTCCTCCAAGACCTTCATAATAGTCGTAATCGGTGCCCTTATCTTTGTTTACATATTCAAAAACGTATTTTTGTTTTTCGAGTATTACGTTCAGTATCGTTTTATCTGTAACAATCGTTTCCAAGTTCAATCAAGACTCATGGAAGCGTACCTGCATCGTCCGTATGAGTTCTTTTTAAATGCGGAGAGCGGGGAGATCGTCAGGATTATCACATCAGATGCAGGCAATGCCTTTAATTTACTCAGCACCCTGCTTGCATTCTTTACTGAGGCTGTTATAGCTGTTGCACTGACGATAGTAATAATTGCAACCGACCCGCTGATAGCACTTTTAATGGCTGCGGTCTTACTTGGCGCAATGTTTGTAAGCAACCGCATCATCAAGCCCATACTTAAAAAGGCTGGCGTAAAGTACCAGAAAAATGCCGGGAAAATGAACAAATGGCTGCTTCAGTCAATTACGGGTATCAAGGAAGTTAAGGTTGGCAGAAAGGAAGAATATTTCCTGAATCAGTTTTCAGTCTACGGACGTAAGGCAATCGATTCGGAGAAAAAGAACCTGGTGATGAGTCAGGTGCCACGTCTTTCAATCGAGGCACTCAGTATTAGTGCAATGCTCGCGGTAATTGCAGTCCTGATGCTTCGAGGTCGCGATATTAATACGATGCTTCCACAGCTGTCGGCGTTTGCAATGGCGGCCGTACGTCTGATGCCGAGTGTGAACCGCATGACAGGGTCATTAAATCAATTGTCTTACTATGAACCCGCGCTTGACAAGATGATAGAGCATTTGTCTGTGGCAGACCGTTGGGAACACGACGCAAAACAGGGCGCGCCAGAGGCTGTGAAAAGTGGAGATATTCACAAGGCATCCGACAAACACGTTACCTTAAATGATAGGATGGAGCTTGCAAATATCACCTTTTTTTATCCAAATACCGAGAAACCCGTACTTGAGCATGCAAATATGCTGATTCCGGTCGGAAAGTCGGTAGGTGTAGTTGGAGCCTCCGGAGCAGGAAAAACAACGGCAATTGATATATTGTTGGGACTTTTAAAACCACAGGCAGGTGAAGTCTTGGCAGACGGTATAAATATTCAGGAAGATTATAAGGGGTGGCTGGCACACTTAGGCTACATCCCTCAGATGATATTCATGCTGGATGATACGATTCGTGCAAATGTTGCCTTTGGCATAGCCGACGCTGATGTTTCTGATGAGCAGGTTTGGAAGGCACTTGAGGAAGCACAGTTAAAGGATTTCGTGAAGGGTCTCCCGGAGGGTCTTGACACTACAATCGGTGAGCGGGGAGTACGTCTGTCCGGAGGGCAGCGTCAGCGTATCGGTATTGCAAGGGCGCTTTATACAGATCCTGAACTTTTAATCTTTGATGAGGCAACGTCTGCTTTGGACAATGAAACGGAAGCGGCTATCATGGAGTCAATTAATGCTCTTCACGGGCGGAAGACTCTAATTATTATTGCCCATCGTTTGACCACCATCGCCGAGTGCGATATGGTTTATAGGGTTGAGAATGGTAAAGTTACGAGGGAGAGGTAAAATGTATGAACGTAATAAACTTGGCACAAATGCTTGAATTTTCACAAAAAGGTGATGAACGAGGTCACTTGGTTGTTGTAGAGGGACTTGAAGATATTCCTTTTGAAATAAAGCGTATTTTTTATATTTACGGGTCCGACAGGAACGTAGTTCGAGGGCAACACGCAAATCGCGAAAGTGAATTTGTGCTTATAAATGTAGCCGGGACGAGCAAAGTTAAGGTTAAAGATGGAAAAGGTAACGAGGCTGTGTATTCTTTAAATCGTCCGCATACGGGTGTTTATCTGCCTAAAATGATTTGGAAGGATATGTATGATTTTAGCGATGATTCGGTTCTTTTATGCCTTGCCAGTACACATTATGACGGAAATGAGTATATTAGAGATTATGATGAATTTGTAGAAATCATAAATGGGAAAGAGCAACGATGAAAGTATCTATAATAATTCCTGTATATTACAATGAAGATAATCTTCGTCCTTTGTACGCAGATTTAAAAGAAAAGTTTATTGATAAGATAGATTATGATTATGAAATTGTCATGGTTAATGACGGATCAAAGGATAAGAGTTATGAAGTAATGCAGGAAATAGCATCGCAGGATTCAAACATAAAAATTATCAGCTTATCACGTAATTTCGGCTCGCATTCCGCAATACTTTGCGGCATCTCCAATTGCACAGGGGATTGCGCAGTAATCAAAGCTGCAGACCTTCAAGAGCCAACGGAAATAATATTGGAAATGGTAGAATCTTGGAAAAAAGGAAACAACGTGGTATTGGCAGTAAGAGACGGAAGAGATGAGTCTAAAGGTCAGACATTTTTTGCCAATTTTTATTATAGGCTTGTTCAAAAGACTGCCTTGCCCGAAATGCCGGATCAGGGCTTTGATGTTTATCTAATTGATCGGAAGGTAATAACTGTCCTTGAAAATTTGGATGAAAAGAACAGCGCTTTGACTGGGCAGATTCTTTGGAGTGGGTTTAAAACAGGTAGAGTTTACTATCATCGGTTAGCAAGGGAGATTGGAATCAGCCGATGGACCCTTAAAAAGAAAATAAAGCTGGTTAAGGATACGCTTTTTAGCTTTACTTCATTACCAATCACAGTAGTGTCAACTATTGGTATCGCTTCAATTATTATTGCGACTGTTTGGACAGTAGTGGTATTGGTTGCAAAGATTTCAGGGCAAATAGATGTTTCCGGTTGGACTACGTTGTTTATATTTAACCTGTTTAGCTTTGGGATTGTTATGATGACTCTTGGCATTCTTGGCGAATATCTTTGGAGGACATTTGATGCGTCAAGAAACAGACCACCATATATCATAGAGGAAGAAAACCATCCGGAGCAAAAAAATGATATTACTTAGAGAATTACAGGAAAAAGATGCGCCATTGATGCTTGAATGGATGCATGATGCTGAAGTGCAAAGAGCATTTAAAAAGAATATGTTGAAAATTACAATAGATGAGGCTGTTTCTTTTTGCAGAACTGCCGTTATTCCACCAATTGTTAAAAATGGGGATAGCCTGCACTTCGCCATAGTAAATGAGGAAGACGAGTATTTAGGTACCATTAGCTTGAAGAATATTGATTTGGGAAATGGGACGGCGGAATATTCTGTTGCAACCAGGAAGAAAGCGCAGAGGCACGGAGTCGCTTTTGAAGCAACCGGACTCGTTTTGAAAAAGGCTTTTGAAGAATATAAGTTACATCGAGTATATCTGAATGTTTTGGCAGACAATGAATCTGCTATAAAGTTGTACGAGAGATGTGGATTTACTTATGAGGGAGAGTTCAGACAACATTTGAATGTAGGAGGAAAATTTGTGAATTGGAAATGGTATGGAATGCTGAATAACGAATATTACGAACACACGATCGGGCGATGAGATAGTTCTCATATGCTGCATCATCCAAAGAAGGAGGTATGCGGCATGATTAGTAAAACAGCTTGTATAGCCAAGACGGCCATTATACATGAAGATGTGGAAATTGAGGATGACGTAACTATTGGAGCTGCAGCCAACATCCTTCCGCATGTGGTTGTCGGACAGAATGCAATTGTCGGCGCTGGTGCAGTTGTGACAAGAGACGTTCCCTCAGGGAAGGTCGTGATGGGATGCCCAGCGAGGGTGGTAAGGGATGTGTAAGAAAATCATGAGGGAAAAGGAATATAAACATGAATAAAATTAAGAAAATCATTGACTACGAGTTAAAGTATGCAAGTTGGATTTCTTTTAGCATTGAAGCAACGATTATTATGGTATACTTGTCAATTCGAAATATTACAAAGTTTTATTACGATGCAGCCTATTATTGGGTTATTGCGAATGCATGTTTTGATGGTAAACTTTCACTGAGATCCTTTCCTGAGACATTTCGAGGGTGCCTATATACGATATTTCTATCGGCGATAAGGGTTTGTGGCAATATAATACATCCCAATGGTGGAATTGTGCTGTATAGAATCTTGGTGGCATTATGTTTATCTGTATTTCTAACATTTATACTTCCCTATATTTTCGAAAAGAAGATTAAATTATTAAAAGATGTAATCAGGCAGCTTATTCTTCTTGCTGTTGTTCTTTTTTATTGGGGTAATTATTTTTGCTTTCCACTATCTGACTTCGCAACTTTATTTTTCTTGATATGTGCTATAGCTATCGGAAAAGAAATATTAAGGCGAAGAGTGGGGATTATTACATTTATTGAGGGTATTGCTGTCGGAGGACTTTTATATTTAACATACAACACACGGGTTGCATATATCTATTCTTGTTTATTTTGCATAGTATATCTAATTATATTTTCTATACGTAGAAGAATAATAAGAGTGGATCTCATTATTGGCGCTCTAATAGGCGTTATTATATTCTCAACTCCGCAAGCTTTAATAAATTATAAGTACACAGGATCATACGCACCTATAGTGCATACAGAACAGCTTTTGGGGGAGAGCCTTATAAGGGAGCAGCTTCTTTGGGGGTTAACTTATGATAATTACGAAACATATCTTGGGGCTTCCTGGGGGGATTACAGTGAATATCCTGAAGCCGCAGTGTATTTTGATGACAGTGTAGGGAAAGAAATTGTCCAACGCGAGGGTATAACAATCGAAAACCTTTCGCTTTTATCGATTGTGCGGCTTTTTATCAAGTACCCACTAGATATGATATCAATATATATGAGACATTTTGTTGCACTAATGACACCCAAGTTTCAAGAAACTTATATCACAAATATATATGTCAATAAGGGTATTGCTGTAGCGTTGATTATATTGCTTTGGTTTGTTGCGGTAGTAAATATTTTGAAAAATATTCAGAATAAAAAAATTAATTTAAAGCTAATGGTGCAGTCATTTATTTTGTTTATTCCCGGACTTTTGCAGGTGGGGGGGGCACCGGAATTACGGTTTTTCATAGCGATTCATATGATGGGATATTTTTACGTTGTTTGTTATATTGACTACCATGATTTTCTTTTGACGATAAAAAAGTATATATTTCCAATGGCAATTTCTTTTTGCTTATTTGCCTTTTTATGGATAAGTGTTGTAAGCTCGATTTTGAGTAGCAATCGCGAAAAAACTTTGTTAATAAATGACAGAAACATATATCGAATCGAAAACAATATAGATAGCGTTGAGTGAGGCTGACATAAGCATATGAGGTACATATTCAATGAAAAATAAGATTGAAAGCACAAGAAGGTTGTTCATAATTTGCCTGATAGCAATAAGTGCGTGCTATCTGTTCTTCAATTTAATATTCAGATATGAAGATTCAATATGTTTTACTGTAATAGGGGTTGAATTTTGGGAATGCATATTTAACGGAGATGGAATAAGCAGCTATTACTCATATGTGATTTCTGATCCGTGGGATGTATTACCAGGGGCAATACCCGGAAGTTATCTGACATGGCTTCCATGGATACTATGGAAC
>CAVAON010000088.1:0-7867 GCA_963590215.1 Anaerovoracaceae bacterium
GTCCGATGTCGTATACTGATGACCTATGCTGGGAAGATATGCGATTTCGACATTGAGAAAGTCAGCTGTATATCTTATTCCGTCCTGAAGTGTGCCCTTGCCTTCTATCTTGCTGATCTGCTTATCATAATAGTCAGCATATTTGGCTCCTCTCAGCTCACTTTCTGTTATCATCCGGTTAAGTCCTTTTGATATGTCTTTAAATCTTGATATTGCAAAAATCTCAATCAAAGGGAAATCATGTTCGTTAGCAATATGAATCAGTTCTTCATCGATATCATGATAATACAAAGCAGTTTCTATGCACAGACCTGAAACGCCGGCTTCTATAAGGCCTTTTAAGAATCTAACTGCAGTATCTTTGTCTGTAAAACATATTCCGGTTGTAAGAATAAGGTCATTGCAATCTACGCTGTCAGCGACAACATCCCTGATTTCAAGTATATGAACCCAGTCAACGACTCTGTCAAGACCTGATTCTCCCGCAACCACTCTGCTTATATCTTTTATGTATCTGGTCTTTATAAGCTCTCCTACTGTCACATTCTTTTTCATGATTCACCTCTATTGCATCAATAATTTTTGCTATTTGTCTTTATCAAGATCTACAAAATTACTTTTAACATAAATAAGTTTTCCAGGTGTTTTTATGTCTTCCCGCATCCACCTGAACACGCCTATGCACATAAACAGCAGCACTATTGCCAATGGTGTTGATACAAGTATCGCAAGGGATTTGAATATATCAAAATCTGCGCCCGAGAACATCAGTGCAAGAGGAAGAAGCGCAAGCATGATGCACCAGAAAAGTCTTGAAACCTTGCTTGGATTATTGTCCTTGTCAAGGGTTTTAATTGTTGTTGATGCAAGGCACAGCGAAGCTGTATCCATAGTTGTGCATATAAACCCGGCAACACATATAATATATACAATTGCAAGAATTTTCCCAAGCGGCAGCGTATCCAGAAGCGTAAATACACCAGCATACGGATCACCATTTACAACTTCATTTATCATTGAAAATTCTCCTGAAAGTTCACGATCCATAGCAAGTCCGCCATTGATTCCGAAGAAAATCCATGTTCCTACTGAAATACCGAACATACAAGCAAAAACCAGACACCTGATGCTTCTGCCTTTTGAAATTTTTGCAACAAATATTCCCATCAGTCCTGCATATGTCATAGGAAAAGCGATAAAGAATATTGTCCATGCCTCTGCAAATCCCCCGTTTGTAATCGGGTCAGTAAACAGAGCCATTCTAGGCATATTTGAAATCATCTGGCCTATAGAGCTTACAAACATTTTCTGAATAAATGATGTCGGTCCGAAAATAAATATGAATGCAATGAACGCAATCAGCACCTTTACAGTGTTGTCGCTTAAGAATTTCATGCCTCTTCCTGTTCCTACAAATGAGCTCCATGAGAATATAATTGTCAGAACAATTACTATTCCAACCTGCATTATGAAAGATACATCCATACCTGTCACAGCATTTATTCCACCGGATATTACAGGAACTCCAAGTCCCAGTGATACGCCAAGGCCTCCTAATGTACAAAAGATTACGAGAACATCAATTATTCTGCCGATAACCTTTTTGCCTTTAAAGCCGCCCATCATTTCCTCTGCAATTGTACTCATCTTCAATGTGTCCATTTTCCTTACGTATAAAGCATATGCCGTAACAAGGCCGATTGCCACGTATACGCACTGTGCCAGGAATCCCCAGTGGAAGAATGAATATCCCATCGAAATCTCATATGCCTCCTGTGAATAAGGCTCAACATTGAGACCAGGGCCGTCTACGTAATATGCCCACTCAGTAAACGACCAAAACATCGATGCTGATGCAAGCGCTGCACACATCATCATAGCAACATAACTGAACATTGAATATTCAGGATCTCCGTCACCAAGCTTGATTTTGCCAAATGGTGTAAGTGCAATTACAAAACATACAATTACCAACAATGCGTCAAATAAAAGCAGGAAAGGTCCTCCGCCACTCATTACTGCATTAAATGTGTTTGTAATTATTTCAGATGTCTTATCCGGTTTCACCGCAAGAAAAATTACAGCTATAAAAAGCAGTGCAACGCATATAATCGTAATGGGCCAATGGATTTCCAATTTTGCCTTTTTACTTACAGTTTGGTTTTGCATTTCTCTCTCCTTTCAATATAAGATAATAGATTACATCTTTATTTTCTTTTAAATATGAAGTATTTGCTATTAACAAAACCGTATAAAAAGAGAGACAAAATTCTTACATCTTGTAATTTAATATTACAAATGTGTGCACAATATTTATTTACATATTTGCTCATGTAGCTTGTCACAGGCATATATTTTTACACTTTTTGCCTGAAACCCATCTCAAATAGGACATATTGTCTAATTATAGAATGGTTTTTAAAAGAGCTGCAAATAACTTAATATAATTCATATTAACATAAGCTGGTCAATTATGTTGCAAGTTTTGCGGAATTTTCTGATTTTTTTGTTTTTCGATTAAACAATCCTATACGTACAAATTGACGAAACACAGGTTTCGTCAATTTTATTTCAAATATGAACTTTACTTTGCAAATTTACATTTTGTAAAAGACAGAGTCGCAATGCCTGTGTCCAAAGGGCCCCCACAATATTTTTGAAAACATTTCTATGGCTTTGTTTCTTTTGTCATAAAACTGTCTTATCGAAAGCCCCATCTCTTCTAATTTATCTGCACTTGGTCTATTATACCATTCCGGATCTGTAAACAGAATTTCAAGCATTCTATGATTTTCTCTGCCAGCCTTGCCAAGCCATCCCATTCTTCTAAGCGCATCCTCCATAAATGAAATATACGCATTGGTAGTATCAACCATCGATGAATACATCCATCTTTTCATATTGCTTGGCATATCAGTATATTCCATCCTGTCAAGCGCTTTATCAAATCCGCTCTTCGTTCCAGAAACACTATACAGAGATTCTCCGATATCTTTAGCTGTATCATCTATCCTCTTTTGAATTCCCAGAAACTTAATCTCCTTATAGTTTTTCAAAAGCTTTAGAGTATCTTTGTAGCAAAAGCCCTTTTTTTCGTGAATTCTGTATGCCATTTGCATCATATTCACTTCCCTCACAATGTCTTCATTAGTGTGGATGCTCCAAAATTCTCCATGATTTCTTTTGATTACTCTGGCAAACATTTCACAATAATTTTCTATGGAATGCACAAGCTGCAGATAATATCCGCTGTACATGTCTTCAAGCTGGCAGCAATCCACATCCTTAGCCATAAAACGTTTGCGTATAATGTCTGAATAAATAATGTAGTGTCCGCCTTTTTCAACAAGCACTTTATATGCTCTGTCCATAACACGAATAAGGTCAGCGCAATATTCCGACTCAGTATATTCTATAACTTCATTGAGTCTGCGTATGCAGCTTTCTTCCTTTTCGGCGAATATAATCACATCACTGATAGAATATCCACCGTCCTCTTCTGATTCAATAATGTCCTTAATTATTTCATTTTTCCCCACGACATTATAGAACTTGATTTCATAGTAATGTTTGAGCAGCCAATGTACAGCATCATAAATCTGTGTGTTTTTTTTGTATTTTATGTCCGAACTCATGTTACCTCCGTTCTAACACTTGTTCGGGCGGTTTTGCTGATAATATATTACATTATTTTGAAATCTGTGTCAATACCTCTTTTTTTTTCACGAATGTAAGCAACCCACTGATACATCATATCAATGGGTCGCCTGGGTATTTATTTAATGTCACAGCAAGCTAGAAAGGAATGCAATAGAATGTGTCATTTCTGATAAGACAGGACATTGAAACAAAACAATGTGGGGTGAGGATACTTCCTTCACTCCTGCTTAAGTGTATTCCCTATTTCAGATAATACTTTGTAGCCCATTCCATAAGCTCTCTCTGATTACCCTTAGGGTCATTTACCATCTTCATGGAGCAGTCATCACCTATAACCATAGTTGCTCTGTCTGACAAAGTATACGGTGTCCATTCAGCGTTATCATTGCTTGGATCACCTGTTCTTGCAAAATTAGCCCATGATGTGCACATATCATCAGCAAGCGTCTCATCTACTGTGCCTGAAAATATTGTTTCATCAATATTATGGAATACATATGCAAGCTCTGATGCATGGCATGCACCTATGAAATCAAAGTTGTCGGATTTCTTGCAGAAATAGTACATGTATGCAGTGCCGCCGCCTTCGTTCTGAGCCTCTGCCACAGCGATTGAAGGCATTCTGAATCCTGTTTCGTTACCTATCTCAGTATATTTCCATACTGTTTCATCTGCATCAACAACATCAAGGAACTCTTCAAGCTTTGCTTTTTCCTCATCTGTTGCTGCTGCCATAGCGCTATCATACTTTTCCTGGGCAACAATTTCTTCATACATAGCCATGTTCTCAGCTATTCCGTCTTCATCCATTTCGGACATTTCAACTTCGCCCATTTCATTAACCCAATATCTCCATTCGTCTGCATTGGTTCCTATTATAATAGTAACATCCTTTGCAGAACCATCTCTGAGTGCCTGGTACGGGTCTTCAGGAATAATGCTTCCATCACCTCTCAACGGCATATTATAGAAGTCGTTAAGGCATATACCCTCGTCATCATATGTAGTATATAATTCGATGAGTTCATCTTCAGGGATTGCCATAAGGTCATCCATGTTCTTTGCACCGGTCTTTTCCATCAGAAGCTGTGTGAGCCCTACATTATCAAAATCTTCTTTGGTATATGTAAGGTTTAATGAACCGCTGTGAGCTATAGCTTTATTAAACAGTCCATTTGCTTCATCCACTGCACAAAGGATTGATACGAATGCTCCGCCTGCTGATTCTCCGAATATAGTTACATTGTCAGGATCTCCTCCGAAGGCTTCAATGTTCTGCTGAACCCATTTAAGGCTCTGTATCAGATCAAGCACGCTGAGGTATCCACTATCAGGGAAATCCTCTCCGCCTTCAATATCGCTGAAGTCTATAAGGCCCATCATGCCGACTCTGTAGTTGGTAGTTACAACTACAACATCTTCGTTTTCTGCAACCATGTATTTACCGTCATAAAGATTGTCAGCAGTGCCGCCCCATGCGAATCCGCCTCCGTGGATATAGAACATTACAGGCTTATCTTTGGTTTCAAGATCCTTGGTCCAAACATTTAAGCTCAGGCAATCCTCGCCTATTTCATTGTATGAGCCACCCTCTGAATGCCATTCGTACTGTATGGACGATTTGCCATATGTGTCAGCAGTAAAGTCCTCATCGCTTTCTTCTACTGCTTCCGGGGCTTTCCATCTCAGGTCACCGGTAGGCGCCTTGGCATAAGGTATGCCTTTGAATGATATTACACCATTGTCTTCGACTACTCCGGTAAAGTTACCATTGTAGCAGTCTGCCGTAGTGTTTTCACTTTCACTCTGTCCACATCCTGTAAGAGCAAACACGATACAAAGTGATAATACAAAAATAAGTGCTGATAGTTTTTTCATTAAAATTCCTCCTTTTCTGAATATTTAATCTACGGGTATGATACTAAAAAAGACTCTAAAACAAAACTACCCATGTGGGTAGTTTTTCAAAAACTCTATTCCGAAAATAAGAGAAACACGTCTAAAACATCATTGTAATCTGGCACGCTATTTCAATTTTTTATTTCCTTTGCTTATAACTGTGTTTCTCTGTCCTGCCTCTGATAAAGTAATTTCCTACCTGCCATTTATTCGTGTCCTAACCTTTCCGAATACTTCTTCCTCTGTGTAGCGCGAAGAAGCAAGTTCTGCGGTACGATCTGCTTCGTCAAGCCCAACTTCAACCTCGTCAGTCAATGACGCATATTGCTACAATCATGCTGTAGTAGCCTTATTTCTGTGCCTTGCAGGCTCCGAATTCACAAGATGCACCAGTTCCATTCTGCTTGACACACACATTTTTTCATATATGCTCTGTATATGCTTTTTGACTGTATTTCGCGATATATATAATTCTTCGGCTATCTCAGGGTTGCTATATCCTTCATATACCAGTTTCATTACCTCGCACTCCCTAACAGTAAGCCTGTGGTTCTCTGCTATGACATCGAGGCTGTCTGCCTGCTCTGTTTCCTCCTGCACAAAATACATGGGGCTGAAATCTTCTTTGAATACAAACAGAAATACCATAAGCGCAATTATGAGCATTACCGGGCCTGTAGGGTCAAATTTCTCAAGTAACCATGCTGACTTGCCGAATCTGCCAAAGTAAAGACCAATGTCAACTATAACCTGATTTATATCCCACATAACAAGCAGCACCGAAACAACTCCTGTAAATTTTTTCTGATATGCCCCGGCATTATCCCTGATAAAAGCTATAGTATATCCAATAACTATAATTCCTGTTACAAAAGCTGACACTGTCTCAAAGCAGGAATAAAAATTCCTTGCTCCAATATTTTCTATACAGTAATATCCATCCATAAACCCTGCTGTAATAATCATCCCTGCAAGAGAACGGATAACACCTATGATTATTGCCACTTTAAATATATTGCCCCTGTTTTCTTTAAAGCTGCCTATAACTATAAGCCAGAAGCAGAAAACAAAGCTACACAATATATAGTCAATAAATCGCCATACCACAGCTATTTCATATATTCCCAGTACATTTTCCCTGTAATAGAATATAAAATAGAGGACTGATATCAGCAGAATACTGATAGAAAAATTCCTGACGCTTTTGAACCGCTTAGTGGTCTCCACCCGATTTTTCATTACAACAAGTACAATCAGGGCTATACCTGTAAGTGCCAGAAAAACTGCAAAAATATATCCTAAAAATACAAAGCTTACATACATACAAATTCACCTTCGTTTCCTGCATCTATACATCAAGTTCCAGCAGCACAGGACAGTGATCCGATCCCATAATGTCTGTGAGGATTTTAACATCCTTTATCAGGCTGTTTAACCGCTCGGACACCAGAAAATAGTCTATACGCCACCCTGCGTTGTTGGCCCTGGCATTGAATCTGTATGACCACCATGAGTATACGCCGGTAACGTCCGGATAAAGATACCTGAATGTATCAGTAAAACCTGCATCAAGAAGCTCTGTCATCTTGCCTCGCTCTTCATCAGAAAATCCTGCCTTGCCTCTGTTCGGTTTGGGGTTTTTCAAATCTATTTCCTGATGAGCCACATTGAGATCTCCGCAGTAAATCACAGGTTTACTGCTATCAAGCTCTGCAAAGTATGCTCTGATGTCATCTTCAAATTTCATGCGGTAGCCTATCCTTGCAAGGCCATCCTGTGCATTTGGCACATAGCAGTTTACCATAAAAAAATTATCGTATTCAAGAGTAATTACTCTTCCCTCGTCTGTATGCTCTCCGTTAATTCCAAATGTAACAGCAACAGGTTCCTGCCTGGTAAAGATGGCTGTCCCAGAATATCCTTTTTTCTGTGCACTATTAAAATAGCAATGGTAACCCTCCGGTGCAAAATCTGCCTGGTCTGGCTGCATTTTTGTTTCCTGTATGCAGAATATATCTGCATCTATGTTTTTGAAAAAATCTTCAAAGCCCTTCTTTAATACGGCTCTGAAGCCGTTTACATTCCATGTTACAAATCTCATATATGCTCTCTCCTGTCTTTAATTATTTCAATTTTACCAAACGAAGGCAAAAATAAAAAGACAATATTGCAATATTGCGAAATTACAACATTATCTTTTAGAAAGATATTTCCTTCAGCTCCTGCTTCCTGTCCCCAAACAGTACCATATATTAAGCTCTAAGACACGTGACGGGAACAACAAAAATACCGTCTTCCCTCTGATAAG
>CAVAON010000089.1:0-7679 GCA_963590215.1 Anaerovoracaceae bacterium
TGGGCGACGGTGCCGGGGTTTCGCGTGAAAAAAAGGCGTATTCAAAAGGGCTATAAGGAAGGATGGTGAGAAATTGCCAACAAAATCGAATAACACAGGCGGTCGCGGTGGCAGAAGACCAGGTGCCGGAAGGAAGCCAAAAGGCGTAGCCGAGAAAGCTGCAAACGGCAATCCCGGCGGAAGAAGGCTCACTGTGCTTGACATACCAGACATGGAGGGAAGCCCGATGCCAAAGCCAGATGAGATTCTTTCTGCAAGGCAAAAGGACGGAACCACGCTAAAGGCTGCCGAGATATATGAACAGGTGTGGAAGTGGCTTGAAAACCTAAAGGCAACAGCCTACATTTCTCCGCAGCAGATTGAGCAGTATGCCATGTGCCGTGCGAGATGGCTGCAGTGCGAGGAGATGACAAATGAGCTCGGGTTCCTCTCGCGGCATCCGACGACAAACAAGCCAATCACATCACCATTTATAAACATCGGAATCAACTATATGAATCAAGCAGCCCGTCAGTGGGATGCCATAATGCAGACCATCAAGGAGAACTGCTCCGTAGACTTTTCAGGAGCAAACCCTAACGATGATCTGGAGAAGATTCTTCATCAAAGGAAGGGAGTTTAACATGTTTGAAAAAGTAAACCCAAGCCACCCAGACAAGGTGGCGGATAGAATAGCAGGCGCGATTGTTGACCTATGCTATCAGAAAAATGAAAACGCAAAGGCAGCTGTTGAGGTGCTACTTGGCCACGGCCAGTGTCACATCATTTGCGAGACATCTGAGACTTTGGATTTCCTGGAGATATCCGCAACAGTTAACAGGATTGCAGGCGAGATGAATATTGATTATGTGGAAGTTCCGCAGGACGTACACCTTGCAGAAAACCAGAAGGAAAGAATCCGCTGCGGAGACAACGGGATTTTTAAGGGTGTGCCTCTTACCGATGAGCAGAAGAAGCTTATTGACATTGCAAGAGATTTATATACCAGGTACCCACATGATGGAAAATTTATTCTCGATGGAGAAAAGCTAATCATCTGCCAGAGCAATGCTAAGTCTGAAGAAATACACGAGCTGTATCCAGACGCGATTGTAAATCCTCTCGGAGACTGGACTGGTGGCACGGATGTTGACAGCGGTGCGGTCAATAGAAAGCTCGGCTCTGATATGGCTGATTCTGTGACGGGCGGTGGCCTTCACGGAAAGGACCTATCAAAGGCAGATGTTTCTATCAATATCTATGCATTCCTAAAGGCACAGGAAACAGGCGAACAAGTCGAGATTTCATGCGCTATTGGTGATACCGTAATTGATGGACATCCGTACTCAGAGATTGTGGAGATTGCCAGAGCATATATTGATAAGCAAGGCGGATTTGAGGCGTTTGCGGAATGGGGGCTTGTATCATGAAGACTACTACGGATTTCAAACTTGTCTCGATTGATAGACTTGTGCCGTATCAAAACAACGCAAGGACGCACAGCCCAGAGCAGATAAATAAGCTGAGGGCATCTCTTAGAGAGTTCGGATTCATCAATCCTATCATTATCGATAAGGACTATGGCATCATCGCAGGACACGGGAGAGTCATTGCTGCAAGAGAGGAAGGACTAAAGGAGGTTCCTTGTGTATTTGCTGACCACCTTACTGATGCTCAGAAGAAGGCATACATCATAGCTGACAACAGAATGGCACTTGATGCGGGCTGGGATGAGGAACTGCTACGAGTTGAGATTGAAGCACTGCAGGCGGATGCATTCGACCTTTCGCTTACTGGCTTTGACGATAAGGAACTGTCGAAACTCTTTGATGATGGCAGTGATGCGAAGGAAGATGAATTTGATGTCGACGAGGAACTTGCAAAGCCTATCTTTTCAAAAGCGGGCGATGTATGGCGCCTCGGAAGGCATAGGCTCATCTGCGGTGATTCCACAAAGCTTGAAACCTATGAGGTCTTGATGGATGGTAAGAAAGCAAGTCTTGTCATAACAGACCCACCATACAATGTGAACTACGAAGGTACGGCGGGAAAAATAAAGAACGATAACATGGCATCGGAGAAGTTTTATGACTTCCTCTTCGATGCCTTTTCTAATACTGAAAAGTCTATGGCAGATGATGCGAGCATCTATGTATTTCACGCAGACACAGAAGGTCTCAATTTCAGAAAGGCGTTTGATGCTGCTGGGTTTTATCTTTCTGGATGCTGCATCTGGAAAAAACCAAGTCTTGTTCTTGGCAGAAGCCCATACCAATGGATCCATGAGCCGTGCCTATTTGGATGGAAGAAGTCGGGAAAGCATGAGTGGTATGCCGATAGAAAGCAGACCACAGTTTGGGAGTTTGAAAAGTCAAAGAAGAATGCCGAGCATCCTACAATGAAGCCGATACCGCTCCTTGCGTATCCAATTTCAAATTCCTCGATGAGTAATACCCTCGTGCTTGACCCATTCGGAGGCTCTGGCTCGACACTTATTGCTTGCGAGCAGATGGATAGGTCGTGCTTTACGATTGAACTTGACGAAAAGTACTGCGATGTAATAGTAAATAGATACATTGAGTTTAAGGGGAGTGCAGATGATGTGACCGTTCTTCGAGATGGCACGCAGATGAAGTATGAGGAGGTTTTCAGTGAGTAGACTTAGGCTCGGCAGCCTATTCGATGGTTCTGGAGGCTTTCCACTTGGCGGAATGCTTGCAGGAATCGAGCCTATCTGGGCATCGGAAATTGAACCATTCCCAATGGCGGTAACAATGCATAGGCTACCTTTTATGAAACATTATGGTGACATCTCACGGATGGATGGCACGAAGATAGAACCAGTCGACATCATAACATTTGGCTCTCCTTGCCAGGATATGTCCGTGGCGGGAAGGCGCGACGGACTTGACGGAGAAAGGTCAAGTCTTTTTTATGAGGCGATTAGAATCATTAAAGAAATGAGGAAAAAAACAAATGGCAAATACCCAAGATATATCGTGTGGGAAAATGTCCCCGGAGCCTTCTCCTCAAACAAAGGTGAAGACTTTAGATGCGTCCTCGAGTGCATCAGTAAAATCAAAGACCAGGCCAGTGCTATTCCTAAACCTAACGGGAAGTGGGAAAACGCAGGATGTGTCATGGGAGAGGATTTCTCCATTGCCTGGAGAGTGCTCGATGCTCAGTACTGGGGAGTTCCCCAGAGAAGAAAACGCATCTTCCTTGTCGCAGATTTTGATGGCGGGAGTGCCGGAAAGATATTATTTGAGTCAGAGGGCGTGTCTGGGTATTCTCCGCAGAGCGTCTGCTCGTGGCAAAGAGCTACCAGAGGTGCTGAGGATGGCACTGGAGAGGCAGGCTGCTACGGTATAGACGGATATAACTCTGCGATGTCTGATAAGGCGGCAACTCTTGGAGTAAACTGCGGACTTTCAACAGGCAGAAACGGAATAATGTGTCTTAATGATCAGGGCGGAAATCGCATGGATGTGACAGAGGGTGCAACCTGCACGCTGCGCGCGGAAAGCCATCATCCTCCGCTTGTGTTTGAAAACCATGCAAGGGATGCAAGATACCGCGGGCCAGACGATATTTCGCAAACCATTCTTTCGACCTTCGGAACAGGCGGAAATAATCAGCCTTTTGTGGTGGAGGATACGAAGTGCTTTGATGTTCGTTTTACTTCAGAAGGGACGAAAAATGCAAGGCAAAACTGCTACGAGACAACCACCGCACGAACAATTGATACTGGAGGAAATACACCAGATTCAAATCAAGGCGGAGTTGCAGTCGTGGCATACGGAATCTGCTCAAAGAACTCCAATGCGATGCTTTCAGAAAATCCAAAGGTAGGTTTTTACGAGGCGAAGACAACAAGGTGTATTGACGCAAATGGCGGAAACCCATCGTGCAATCAAGGCGGAATGGCAATTGTCGCATTAGAGGGGAATGGTAGCCGTCCATCGCATAATGGCGATGGATATTCAGAGGGTGATGTGGCATACACACTGAATGCCACCGAAAGGCATGCTGTTGCTTTTGCTTTTGCTGATGTTCATGCATCACTATCTGCAAACGATGGACCTAAGGGACCATCAAGTCAGATGCTTAAAAACCCAGAGGAGAATTTCGCAGGAGAGGCTGTATACGGAATTGATCGTGCGGCCTTTAATCAAGGGGAAAACGCCTTGTATAACTTCGCGGTTGAGGAAGAACTCGAACCGACAATAGTTGCAAGAGGTCCAGGAGCAGTGATGCATAAGACCTACTCAACGAGCAAGAATTTATTCCATACAGAAGCCGAAGAGGAACTTGCAAACACCCTTGTTGCATCGGACTATAAAGACCCACCTGTTGTCAATGCACCTGAGACGGAATACATCGTCCGAAGACTTACTCCAACAGAGTGCGCTCGTCTTCAGGGGTTCCCTGACTGGTGGTGCGACGGACTTGGAAATGATCATCCGACAAATGAGGAAGTTTACAAATGGCACAAGATATTTGAAACGCATAGAAGGGCAATCGGAAAATCATCGAAGCCAAGAACGGAAAACCAGATTAGAGCCTTCCTTAAAGACCCGCACTCGGATGCTGCCGAGTACAAGATGTGGGGTAACGGAGTTGCGCTTCCATGCGTATATTTCGTGCTTTCTGGCATCGCATATTATGCGGGTAAAAGTACTGAAAAATAAACGACATTCTGAGAAAAATTAACTTGATATTATGTGCGTTTAGAGTGATTATGTAGACTAACAAAAGAAAAGGAGGTCACACAGATGACGATTAAAATTAACGCACAGGGACAGGAAAGAAAAAGACTTGTAGCTTGCATTTCAGACTGGATGGGAATCCCAGCAAAGTACTGCGGAGCACCAACATTTAACTACGAGGTTGATTACATAACAGTTGATAAGACTGGTAGCCTCGAATTTGATGATAGGGCAGATAGTGAGGCTATCGAAAGGCTCCTTCAGCACATCTACGATGAAGGATTTGATATCGACCAGAGCATTACAGAAGACAAGGAAGAAACCGCACTTACAGTCAGCATTCCGCTCGATAAAGTTTCGCTCGGAAACCTTCTAAGCCTTCTGGATGCGAAGGGAAGTCTAATAAAAAACGCACTCGGTGTTGAGGACATCAGAATCAAGGTGGAAGATGAGATGGTAATCTTCCCGTGGTTTTCTAAGATGCCAGATGCAGACACTGCAAAGGCATACACCGAGTTTATTTCCAAACTTTGCGAAATGAGCTACAAGCAGAAGAGAATCACGGCAAAAGAAAAGCCAGTTGACAATGAGAAGTACGCATTCAGATGCTTCCTTTTAAGGCTTGGCTTCATCGGAGACGAGTACAAGGTATCAAGAAAGATTCTGCTGGGCAAGCTTTCTGGAAACACTGCATTTAAGGATGGAGGAAATAATGATGAGAATTCCAAATAGAGAGACGATTGAAAAACTAAGAGCAAGGTATCCAGAAGGCTGCCGCGTGGAACTAATAAAAATGGATGACCTGCAGGCACCGCCTCCCGGAACTAAGGGAACAGTAAAGGGTGTGGATGACATCGGAAGCATCATGGTGTCGTGGGATAATGGCAGCCACCTTTCGGTAGCTTTCGGCGCGGACATCGTGAGGAGACTCGAATCCGTTACAACCATCTGCTACGGAAAAAAAGGTGTCTGGGATTCAAGAAACGAGGCAAAGGAGTTCTTTAAAAGAGGTATTGCAGAGTGCGACGGATCCGAACAAGAACGCTACGAAATAATCTACTCAAAACTCCTCTCAGGTCTTGAAATTTGCACCGATGAACTGGATGATTAAGTCTTTGAAAAAATACAGCAAAACTACAGAAATAGTACTTGCTATTATGTGTGTTTAGAGTGATATATGTACATACCGCAAGGGAAAACGAAAAACGGAGGACACACAAGATGAACGAAAAGACAAGAAACCAGATCGAGGAAATGAAGAAGCAGACCATCGGGGTAGAGGTTGAGATGAATAACATAGCAAGAAGCCGCGCAGCAAGACTTGCCGCAAGCTTCTTCGGAACAGAAAGATACGAAGACACTGCAGCAAGAAACGGCTACAGCACATGGTCAGCATGGGACAGCGAGGGCAGAGAATGGAAGTTCCAAAAGGACGTGAGCATCACAGGACCAGACAGCGAAAAGTGCGAACTGGTAACGCCAATCCTTAACTACGAGGACATCGAAACACTGCAGGAACTGATTAGAAAGCTCAGAAAAGCCGGAGCAAAGAGCGATGCAACGAGAGGATGCGGAGTTCACATTCACATCGGAGCAAGCGGTCACACACCGCAGACCCTTAGAAACCTTGCGAACATCATGGCAAGCCACGAAAGCCTCATAGCGGATGCCTTAGACCTTGACAGAAGCAGAATCCACCGCTACTGCAGAACGGTAGATCCAGAGTTCATCAAAAGAGTTAACATGAGAAAGCCAAAGACGATGGCAGCCTTCGCAGACGTTTGGTACAAGGCAAACAGAGCAGACTGGGGCAGAGATGCACACTACAACGACAGCCGTTACCACATGCTTAACTACCACGCAACATTTACAAAAGGCACAATCGAGTTTAGACTTTTCCAATTCGATGCACCTTCCGGCGGAAGACAGAACGGCCTTCATGCAGGACAGCTTAAGAGCTACATTCAGCTTTGCCTGGCACTTAGCCAGATGGCCAAGATGGTAAAGACAGCAAGCCCGAGGCCACAGCAAAACGAAAACCCAAAATACGCAATGAGAACTTGGCTACTTCGCCTCGGATTTATCGGAGACGAGTTCAAGACTGCAAGAGAAATCCTCACAAAGAGACTTGCAGGGGACACGGCATTCAGAAACGGAAGGAGCATCGCATAAAACCGCAGGAGCCAGCCTCCTGCCACCAGGGCGACCGCATATGCGGTCTTAAGGTGGTAGAAGGGTGATTCCTTCGGAAAGGATGGAATAAAAAATGGAAAGACGATATTACATTGCATACGGAAGCAACCTGAACGTGCCTCAGATGAGGATGCGCTGCCCAAAGGCCCGGATCCTGGGGACGTCAAATATCAAAGACTGGGAGCTCTTATTTAAGGGAAGCATGACAGGTTCCTACCTTACAATCGAAGAGTGCCCTGGCGCTAAGGTTCCGGTAGTCATCTGGGAAGTGACGAAGGATGATGAGAGGGCCCTTGACCGCTACGAAGGCTTCCCAACCTTTTATTACAAAAGAAACTTTAAACTGACCTATCGCGGGATAGTCACGGGAAGACGAAAAGTTGTAGAAGCCTTCGCATATATCATGCACGAGGAGAGACCGCTGGGAGTGCCAACGGCAAGCTACATGAAGACATGCCTTGAAGGGTATGAGACATTTCGCTTTGAAAGGAACGTGCTGATCGCTGCACTTGAGAAGAGCAAAGGAGGCAAGGAAAATGAAAAGTAGAGAAAGAAAAACTTACATCTGCCCGATTTGCGGGAAGACCTACCACGGGCATCCGGCGGTATCAAGGCTTGATGATATAACCCCGATTTGCGCAGACTGCGGAACCCGGCAGGCGCTTGCTTCAATTGGAGTTAAGCCTTCCGAACAGGAGGAAATTCTAAAGACGATACACCAGTATATAGTCTCTGAATAAAGACAAGAAATTACAAAAATATAACTTGCTATTATGTAGTTTTAGAGCGAATATGTAC
>CAVAON010000090.1:0-7678 GCA_963590215.1 Anaerovoracaceae bacterium
GTTCATATTTGCACTCTCCTTTGGGTATGTTTGAACACAATTAACCGCTAATGTCAATACTTTTAGCTACTTAACAGTTCCTCCTTTGGCTTTTTCATATCTTATCCATACTCCCGAATAGAGTATGTTCCTCATGATTTCCGCATCTTCTGTAATGGGAAGCTGTTCAAAATATCCTGTACATTCAGCTATATTTTCGGTAAGCACCTGCTCCCATTTTGTTTCAAAATCTTCATTCCTGTATATAGATTTCAGAGGATTATATCTGCCCTGCAGGATATCCTCTTCAATATCTTCATATGCATCAAGCAGATATATGAATTTCCCCAGATAAAATCCGCAGCTGTAAAGCCTGTCCTTCCAGAAATCATCCCTATATGCAAATACTTCGCCCATTATCTGTCCAAACAGCCCCGATGGTTCCTCAAAATTTGTTTCATCTGTTTTTTCAAGCTCTGACAGTCTGTCAAGAAATTCTTTAATCTTCTCTGCCTTTTCAGGTCTCCTCCTGCAGGCTTTTTTCATTTTGCCTCTGAGCGCAAAGGCAAGCAAAAGCCTTGAAAGCTTCTTCTCATCTTTCCAGTCATCAAGCATATTGCAATATGCCATAATAATATTCAAATCAGCTGCATATGATGATATTTCACTTGTGATTTCCTCATGTTTTACCAGAGGATGAGCAACACATCTTTTGCATGTATGATGGCATTCGGGTTCATAAAGTCCCGAGAGCAGCATTACAAGAAAGGTCATGTCATAATTAAGAGTCAGCCTGCCTAAAAATCCATATTCTCTTTTGAGAGCAGTACAAAGCCCGCAATAGTATGCTCTATATCTGTCATATTCCCTTATTTTAAGCTCGGGCCTGTTTGTCATCACATATCCAAACATCCTCTTCTCCCCATAGATTATATATTTTTTCGGTGCATATATCGTAATACAGATGTGAATTTTTTGTGAAAATCCACTTCTTCACCTTTTCCAGAATGCACACGGCGAAGCTGTAATGCACTTGCCACATACTTCACTGCCGCTGCTGCCCTCATATGAGCAGCCCTCATCGCTATATTTCTCCGCATTTTCATTTAAAATTTCATAGCATTTGTGTCTGTCGTACTCTTCCGGCGCAATAGCTTTTGCCGGGCAGTTTTTCATGCAGATGCCGCAGCTCCCATTCGATTTGTACAGGCAGAGCTCTTTTTCCATAGGTCTGCCTGCTTCTACGTCAAGATTCGTAACCACAGTATTATATCTGCCGCAGCATCCTTCTGGTGTAATAAGCATGTTGTTGAGGCCAAATGTTCCAAGTCCTGCAGCATATGCAAAATGGCGAAAAGACCAGTCACTTACAAGCTCGTGATGGTCAAAGGTGCCTGCCGCAGGATGCACTGCCCCTTTATATCCATATTCGTTCAGTCTGTCTATGATATATGAGTTTAATCTGCCAAACATTTCATTTGTCTGTTCATAAGCCTGTACCCATTGCACTGATGCATACCTGCTGCTGTTGTTGTTTGAATCTGCAAGCTCTCTTGTAAAAGGCACAAAATATACGATTACAATCCTTGCATCAGGCATCAGCTGCTGTGGAAGCCCATGTGTCCCCCTTATAATTTCAGGGAGGCTTTGTATATATGGTGAATCTACAGCCGCAAATCCCACAACGGGCTTACCCCATTTTGTAGTAATTTCAGGTCTTTTACCATACTCTGACACAAAATCATTTATCCATCCTCTTATTTTTTCTCTCACAAAATTCTTTCCTCCTTCGACAGGCTTTTCCTATTATACACTTTTTACAAAACAAAGTAAAATGCGCATATAATATTGCATGCATTATCCATGCAATGATATACTATAAAATTAGGAACAGGAAATAACAGATATGAGTAATTGGGAAAAATATTTTACAAAGCAAACACTTGACGCCGCCGATGTACTTCTCGATGGGGGGTGCTGTCTCAGAATTGCATTACCGCAAAGGCATGTGTACTGCAGATGTACTTGATGACGGTGAAATTTACAATCCTATCATCGCAACAGATGATGCCCGCCGCATAACAGGATGGAACTGCACATGTGCTGAATTAACACGTAATCATCCATGTGCACATATAGCGGCTTTGTGCAAAGCATATTATGATGGATATTCTTCTTCTAAAAAGGCTTCAAAAACAGATATAAAAAAACCAGACAGAAAAAGTTTAAAAGAAAAAATAGCCGACCTCGAAAAGGAGCTTTTATCTGATTGCACACCTTCTCCAGATTCATTTATGGATTATGAGGCAATAGAGTCACAGCTGTTCAAAACAGATGATGCAAAATACGATGCTCTCCTTGCACTTTCCCGCGGGGAAATCATAGCTAAAACCATAAGCCAGTGTTTCTCTAACGACGGAAAACAATTTCTACGGCTTGCCGGTACAGCCATCGTTAAAAATGCCAAATTTCCTGTCATACTTTCACTCAATGAAAATTTTGTATTATATGCATCCTGCCAGGTTTACGAATGTCATTACAAAAACACAGACTACTGGGGAGAGCTTGGGGAGATTTGTACACATGTCGGTGCTCTGTATCTGTCAATGAAGCAGGATATGATCGAGAACAATTTCCTCGATGCAACAAATCAGGATGCCAAAGACCTTATGAACAGCTTCCTTTCAGAATCTGCCAAAAAAACAAGCAAAACTGAAGCCCGCCCTGCAGAGCTGATTTCACTTGTGCCCCGTATCAGGTATGCCGACAACTGTCTTGAGCTTTCCTTCAAAACAGGAAGCAGCAAGCTGTATGTCATAAAAAACATCAGCGAATTTGTCTCAAATGTACAAACAAACTCTTTGATGCAATTCGGCAAATCAACAGAGCTTGAAGTAGGAAGACACAACTTCGATGCGGCCTCCCTTAAATATCTTGATTTTATCGAAAGCCATCTTAGCGAAGTCAATGAATACAACACCCGTATTCCGGACTCACGTTTTGGTTATGAATCACAAAAAATCTCCATAAGAGACTCCCTGATACTCACAGGCAAATGGCTTGATGATTTCTTTGAGATTGCACATGGAGAAAGCTTCGAGTACACAACTTCATCCAACAAAAAAAAGCAGACACTTGCTCTTGTAGACAAAGAGCCGGAGCTTTCCATGGTTCTCTCGCCAATACCGCCTGATTATGACCATACCGCCAAAAATAAATCCTTTTTCGGCGTCAGCGGATATATGAAGTTTCCAAGCATTATAGAAGGCCGTGATTATCTTTACTATATCGAAAACAATACACTATGCAGGATTTCAGACAAAGTATCAACAAGCATTGAAGCTCTGCTGCCTGCAGCTATTTATGCGAATGAATATGAAACTGATCACGGCAACCGTAGAAAGCTTGCCAAAAACAACCTTGAAATTAATATTTCAATCGGCCTGAATAAACTCTCCGAATTTTATGGTATGGTTCTTCCACAGCTTGAAGAATTCATAAGTATACGCAGCGAAAATCTGGACTTCATTTCAGAGTATCTGCCTGATGATCTTGAAATCATCTTCTACCTTGACGCTTCAGACGGCAATATATTGTGTAAAGGCGTGTCGAAATATGGTGAGGCGACTTATTCGCTTCTTGATTGCGAAAGAAATACTGTCAAGCAGAGATGGTATACAAACAACATGCGTGTAATGGCAAAGGAACGGGAAGCCGTATCTCTCGTAACCAGATATCTTCCTGCTATAGATTTTGAAAATGATCTGATGCACTGTGACGGAGATGAAAACGCTGTTTTTAAATTCCTCGGAAGCGGCATAGATACACTTATGTCTATAGGTGAGGTGCATGTGACTGATGCATTCAAAAGCCTCAACATTCACAAGAAGCTGAACCTAACAGTAGGCGTTTCCGTCTCACAGGGGCTTTTAGACCTTACAATTGCATCAGATACCTTGTCCAGGCAGGATATTCTTGATGTGCTTGACAGCTACAAACAGAAAAAGCAATATCACAGATTGAAAAACGGATCATTTGTAAACACTGAAGATGAGTCAGTAAAGATGCTGTCTGAAATCCTTGATGCATCACAGATTTCATCCAAAGATTTTCTCAAAGACAATATACATTTACCTGCATTTCGTGCTCTTTATCTTGATAAGCTTCTTGAAGAAAACGACAGTTTGTATGAGGATAGAGACACCCATTTCAGGCAGCTCATCAAAGACTTCAAGACAATTTCTGATTCAGACTTTGAAGTGCCGCAGACATTGAACAAAATATTAAGAAATTATCAAAAGACAGGCTACAAATGGATGTGCACACTGGAGCAGTATCATTTTGGCGGAATCCTGTGCGACGATATGGGGCTTGGCAAAACACTCCAGGTAATTTCAGTGCTTCTTGCAGCCTGCAAGAAAAATATGGAGACGTCTCTGATAGTATGCCCTGCTTCCCTCGTGTATAACTGGGAGGAGGAATTCACATCATTTGCACCGGGACTCAGGGTCAAAGTAATTGCCGGCACAAAATCAGAAAGGCTTAAAATACTCTCTGAGCTTGATAAATATGATGCAGTGATTACATCATATGATTTGCTCCGCATAGATATCGCTGAATATGAAAATTACAGCTTCCACTATCAGATTGCTGATGAAGCACAGTTTATCAAAAATCCTAAAACTGGCGCTGCAAAAGCCGTCAAATCAATTAAAAGTTCTGTACGCTTTGCACTTACAGGCACACCTATCGAAAACCGCCTGAGCGAGCTGTGGAGTATTTTTGACTATATCATGCCAGGATATCTTTACAGATATGAAGCATTCAAAAAAACATTTGAACTTCCTATTGTAAAACATGGCAGTGAAGATGCATTGCAGCGCCTCAAGAAGATGGTTGCACCGTTTGTACTGCGCAGGCTCAAGCAGGATGTACTCAAAGATCTGCCAGACAAGATTGAAAAGAACTATGTCATTCCTCTCGCCGACAAACAGCAGCAGCTTTATGATGCAAGAGCACTCAAAATAAGGAATGAGCTTGCAGCAACAGATGATGCAGAATTTGCAAAAAACAAGCTCAAAATCCTTGCAGAGCTTACAAGGCTTCGTCAGATCTGCTGTGACCCTTCACTTTGTTACGACAATTTTGAAAGTGAAGCGGCCAAAAGACAGGCCTGCATAGAGCTTGTAAACAGCGGCATCGAAAACGGCCATCGTATGCTTATTTTCTCGCAGTTTACATCAATGCTCGATCTCCTCGAAAAAGATCTTGATGAAAACGGCATAAACTACTTCAAGATAACCGGCTCTACGCCTAAAGAAGCGCGTATCAGCCTTGTCAACAAATTCAACAATGGAAATGTTCCTGTATTCCTGATCTCGCTCAAAGCAGGAGGAACAGGGCTCAATCTCACAGGCGCCGATATGGTAATCCACTATGACCCGTGGTGGAACCTTGCCGTACAGAACCAGGCAACTGACAGAACTCATAGAATAGGTCAGAAGAATACGGTTATCGTTTACAAGCTTATAGCAAAAAATACTATCGAAGAAAAAATCGTCAAAATACAAAAAAAGACCTTGCAGATCAGATTCTCAGTGGCGAAGTAAACATGCTAAGCCGCATGAGCAAGGAAGACTTCCTGGAATTATTGTAAGAAGCAAAGTGCACTTCAATCAGATACTCCTGATGAAGTGCACTTTTATGTTCAAATTTTTGAATATGAAAACTGCCCGTCACATACGACAGTGCCGTCAGCATGCCTTAGCTCTACTGCAGCAATACATGTACGGGAACCTCTATGCCTTATTTTTGCTTCTGCAATCAGCTCAATATCAGAGGGCTCTGTGCTCTTGTAAAACTGCAGGCTGCAATTCTGCGTCACATACATCTCACCTGTAGCCCTTGCCGCAGCACCTCCTACAGCATCTGCAAGCGAGGCATAAGCTCCACCTGTAACATGTCCAAGCATATCTGTAAATTCGTTTACCGCTTTGAATCTACCTGTTGCTCCGTTTTCATCGGCAGCCAGAATTTCTATTCCCAAGTAGTCTGAATAAGGATATTTTTCATTCATCATACAACCTCATACTTCTTCATTATCATCTTCATCGTCTGCTTCTATCTCTATCATACGTTCATCAAGCTCATCTTCAAGAGTTTTATCTTCCTGCTCTTTTTTGACAAAATTATTTTCATAAAAAACAGCAGCCTCTTTTATCGGTCCGTCAAATGCAATTTTACCGGAATTAATAACTATACCCCTTTCACACAGTTTTTTGTTAAGCGCCATAGAGCCTGACACGAACAAAAGTGTGACATTTTTATCTGAAGTTATGGATTTCAGCCTGTTGACTGCTTTTATTCTAAAGCCTTTGTCGCCCACTCCCATAGCTTCGTCTATTATCAGGATATCAGGTTTCATAGTCATGTTGATCCCAAAGCCAAGTCTTGCAGCCATTCCGCTCGAATAAGTTCTGACAGGCTGATCTATATATTCACCCAGCTCTGCAAATTCAATTATCTCATCCTCATGCTCCTTGATTTCTTCATCGCTCCAGCCAAGCAGCCTCCCTCTCAGGTACATATTCTGTCTGCCGGTAAATTCCGGGTCAAATCCCGCACGCAGCTCAAGTATGGCGTTTATATTGCCATTAACAGTTATCTCACCCTTGGTCGGAAAAGTGACTCCTGTTATCATTTTCATAAGGGTTGACTTGCCCGCTCCGTTGTTGCCTATAAAGGCTACTGTTTCGCCTTTGTGGATTTCAAAAGAAATATCATCAACTGCTTTTTTCTTTTTGTATTTACCATTTCTGAAAATAACGGATTTCATTCTTTCTTTGTTGCTTTTGTAGAGTCTGTAGATTTTTGTCACATTCTCAACTTTTATAACAGCTTCACTCATTTACCATCCTCCTACAGAACATCCGGAATTTCTTTTCTGAGTCTTTTGTAAAGCCACAATGCCAATAATGCAAATATTAACATAACAAATAAAAAGCATAGCAGCTGTTTCCACTCTTCAAAAAACCATATATGTCTTGCAAAACAATTTCTATAACCCTCAACTATATATGTCACAGGGTTGAAATAAAAAAGTCTTCTTACCCATGTGTACGGAATTGTATTAACGTCAAAGAGTATGCCTGAAATCCAGAATATCGCCGATACCATAGCTTTGAGCATATTATGAAAATCTCTGCTTACAACAGAAAGCAGACCTGTCGCCATGCTCCACAGTATCGTAAACATAAGCATAAATGCCGTATAAAGCGGTAGCTGTATCCAGTAAACTGAAGGCGGGAATCCAAAGCAGAAAAACAAGACAAAAACGCCTCCCATCAGCAGCACATGACTGTACATATTAGAAAGGCTCACAAACGTTGGTATTATTGAAACAGGGAATTTTATCTTGGTAACAAGTTTTTTGTATCTGCGAAAGCACGATGCACCGCTGTAAATCATGTCTCTCATATAAAACCACGCCACCATACCCACAACAAGCCACAGAAAATATGGACATATAATCCCGTCTATATCCTTGGAGCCTCTGAATCCTATTGTGATTGCAAACCAGAATACGAATATCGTCATCATCGGCTTTATGAATGCCCATACCCAGCCAAGACCTGAGCCTTTGAAATTCTTGTTTATATCTACCTTTGCAAGACCGGTTATCTGTGATTTGTATGATATA
>CAVAON010000091.1:0-7671 GCA_963590215.1 Anaerovoracaceae bacterium
TTGTTGTATCCGACTTTTCTGCAATCGAAGCCAGGGTGCTTGCATGGCTTGCAGGAGAGAGATGGCGCATGGAAATGTTCAAGGCGGGTGGAGATATATATTGCCAGTCTGCATCAAAGATGTTTGGAGTTCCCGTAGAAAAGCATGGCATCAACGGGCATTTAAGGCAAAAGGGGAAAATAGCTGAATTGGCATGTATAGCTGAAGGCGAACTTGTTCTCACAGATGTTGGATTAGTGCCGATAGAAAAAGTTACTGCAGAAATGAAGTTGTGGGACGGAGAAAACTGGGTGTCTCATGACGGTGTCATCTACAAAGGAATCAAGGAAGTGATCACATATGAAGGACTTACAGCAACAGCAGATCATCTCGTCTGGGTTGAAGGGAAACAGAGGCCGATACAGTTTGGAATCGCCTCCGTCAGAGGATTACATCTCGTTCAGACCGGAACTGGTGGGACACCAATTCGGCTGGGTGAAAATAATCTCTCCGGAAACAAGAATGGATGCAGCAAGAAGACATCGATATGTACTGACCAAATGCATGGGATGCTCTTCAATGCAGTGGCAGCTGTTAGACAATTTACAAAGCGGAAGGTCAAAGGGGTGTCAGAGCTGTTCACAGCCGAGAAAAGTTCCCAAGTGGCTAGAGAGGAGAATGATAGCGGCAAAGCAGCGATGCGAAAATCCAAACACAAAGGGATACAGCAATTATGGAGGTCGTGGCATTCGCTTCGAATTTGTAAGTGCGACAGAGGCGGCGCTGTACATGATAAAAGAGTATGGTCTGCCAACAAGAGATATGGAGATAGATCGTATCGACACAAACGGGAATTATGCACCGGGAAATCTCCGTTTTTCTTCACATCGGACGAACTGTATAAATCAGCGAAGGAATGTATTGTCGGAGTTTTCACAGGAATATTGGCCATATGCAGAATCGGTAGTGATAAGGAAGCTGTCTGCAGGACTGTCACGGGACGAGATAATACAGGATGCAGAAAAGGCTGTTATGGAGAAGAGAAAGAATTGGAGACTCATATCCGCAAGGCTCGACTTTATGACATACGAAATGCCGGAGAACATCATCGTTTTACCGTATCAGGACGCCTCGTCCACAACTGTGGATATGGTGGCAGTGTAGGAGCCTTAAAGGCAATGGGTGCATTAGAAATGGGACTTACTGAGGAGGAGTTACAGCCATTGGTAAATGACTGGAGAGATGCAAATCCTATGATAACCATGCTCTGGTGGGATATTGACCGAGCCGTAAAAACTACGGTAAAACAGCGAATCCATACAGAGGTACATTGCCTTAAATTTGATTACAAGAGCGGATTCTTGTTCATGACACTTCCTTCCGGAAGAAAACTTGCATATGTGAAGCCTCGGATGGGAGTAAATAAGTTTGGCAGCGAGTCAGTGACATACGAAGGCATTGCAGCGAATAAGAAGTGGGAGAGGATAGAAAGCTATGGCCCTAAATTCACAGAGAATGCTGTTCAGGCGATAGCAAGAGATATCCTGATGTACGCCATGAAAACGCTTCGATACTGCAATATCGTAGCCCACGTGCATGACGAGCTTATCATCGAGTGCAACAAGCGCATATCGCTTGATGCAATCTGCGAGCAGATGGGAAGAACGCCTCCCTGGGCCGATGGACTTCTTCTCCGAGCGGACGGATACGAGTGTGATTTTTATAAAAAAGATTAGTAGCAGGGGGTTCGATTAAGGTGGATTCTTCGTATATGGGTAGGAGGCTTTATGCTTCCTGCCTATTTTATATATTTTGCAAAGGAGGATTCGAATTGGACGGATTAAGAACGAGCGAGTACTTGCCGATGGTGTATATCTGCTCTCCTTATTCGGGAGATACCGAGCAGAATACCTTACGTGCAAGGAAGTACAGCCGCTTTGCCTATGAGAGGCGAAACATCCCAATGACGCCGCATCTGCTCTTCCCGCAGTTTATGAGTGATGATGTGCCAGCAGAGCGTGCGGACGCTATGCACTTTAATTATGTGCTGCTTGGTGCCTGTGATGAGCTTTGGGTGTTCGGAGAGAAAGTCTCGGAGGGCATGGCTCATGAAATCGGTATTGCCAAGAAGCAAAAGCTCCCCATCAGGTATTTTACTGAAGGCTTAGAGGAGGTGAAGAGAGATGATTAATTTTACCTTGTACACTGCCAACACTGCGGGAAATCAAGCTAACTGTCTGTATCCGAACGAGGCTTTGATTACTGATAAAGCATCGTTTGAGAAAGCGATAAAGCATGATCACGTTTGCGCAAAGTTTAGGGGGAATTATCGCAGCAACGATAATTTTGAATGTGCGAATGTGCTGCCGATGGATTGCGATAATGACCACTCGGATAATCCACGTGATTGGGTACATCCGCTTGATGTTGCGAGGGCATTTCCTGGCGTAGCATTTGCTGCGTGCTATAGCAGAAGCAATATGAAAGCCAAGGGAGGAAAAACAGCAAGACCGAGATTTCATGTGTACTTTCAGATTCCGGAAATGGCCGATGGCAGAGCATATGCAGACCTAAAAAGAAAAGTACAGCAGTGCTTTCCATATTTTGATGAAGGCGCGCTCGGAGAGGCAAGGTTTCTTTACGCTACAGAAGAGCCAGACATTGAGTTGTTTGATGGGGAGGTGAGCATTGCAGACTTTTTCGACAATGATGATTTCGCAGAGTTTGATGCACGGACTGATGAAATCACAGAAGGCAGCCGTAACAGCACCATGAGTCACATTGCCGGAAAGCTTGTAAAGCGCTACGGATATACAGATGCGGCGCATGAGATGTTTTTGAAAGAAGCGGAAAAATGCAATCCTCCTCTTGATGATTTTGAGCTGGATAAGATTTGGTATTCCGCAGGAAAGTTCGCAGCAAAGGTCACAAGTCAAGAAGGATATATTCCTCCAGAAGTATATAACGCGGGTAGCATATTAAAACCCACGGACTTTTCTGATGTTGGCCAGGCGGTAGTTATGGCAAGCGAGTATGGCGAAAAGCTTAGATACTCGCCTGCAACAGACTACCTTGTATATAACGGAAGCTTCTGGGAGGAATCTGCGCCAAAGGCTCAAGGCATTTCGCAGGAACTTACCGAACGCCAGCTTGAGGAAGCGGAGACTGAAATAGAAAGAGCAATGGATGAGATGAAGAAAAATGGTGCATTTGAAATTCTTGCCACTATGGGGCCAAAGAAGGCAGAGTCTGCATTTAATAGGATGCAAAAGCAGACGTTTGATATGTACCGAGATGCGCAGGAATATATGAAGTACGCCATCAAGCGCAGAGATTCTAAGTATATCGCATCAACTCTTAAAGAGGGCCGGCCAATGCTTGAAGTGGCGCAAAATAGCCTTGATGCAAATGAGTTCATGCTTAACTGCCCGTCTGGAACAGTTGACCTTAGAAAAGGCGCGTCATCGATTAATGGCCATGACCCAGAGGACTTCATTACAAAGCAGACTGCAGTTGATCCAGGAAATGACGGTATGAAGCTTTGGAATGATGCCCTGTCAACATTTTTTCAGGACGACGAGCAGCTCATTGACTATGTTCAGAAAATCGTAGGTCTTGCAGCTATTGGCAAAGTGTATGTCGAAGCGCTCATCATAGCATATGGGGAAGGTCGGAATGGAAAATCGACATTCTGGAATGTGGTGTCGCGCGTCCTCGGAACATATAGTGGGAACATCTCAGCAGATATGCTGACCGTTGGCTGCAGGCGAAACGTAAAGCCAGAGCTTGCCGAAGCAAAAGGAAAGCGCCTGCTCATTGCTGCGGAGCTTGAGGAGGGGATGCGCCTTAATACATCCAATGTAAAGCAGCTCTGCTCAACAGATGAGATCTACGCTGAGAAAAAGTACAAGGATCCGTTCTCATATACTCCCACTCACACACTGGTGCTCTACACAAACCACCTGCCAAAGGTCGGTGCAATTGATAAAGGAACATGGAGAAGGCTGATTGTAATTCCGTTTGGTGCGAAGATTGAAGGCTCGGCTGACATCAAGAATTACGCTGATTACCTTTTCGAGAATGCTGGCGGTGCAATTCTCTCATGGGTTATAGAAGGTGCAAGAAAGGTCATCGCAGATGATTTTCATGTCGAGGAGCCATCAAAGGTTAAGGATGCAATCAAAGATTACAAAGATAACAATGACTGGATGAGCGCATTCCTTCAGGACCGCTGCGAGATTGATGAGGCTGCAGTGTCTAAGTCAAGTGAGGTCTATAACGAATATCGTGCCTTCTGTGCTCAGCTTGGTGAGTATGTTCGAGGTCTTGCTGATTTTTACTCTGCGATTGATGCCTATGGGTTTGACCGCTTCAGGAATAAGAAGGGAAGGTTCATCAAGGGATTACGGCTGAAAACAGAGTTCGAAGAGGATTAAATGCAGAAAGGGTGACAGACGATGACGGTATATTACATAACTTTCTATAGAGAGTAAAAAAATAACCTATATATAAAAGTATAGTAAATAAACGTCACCGTCCGTCACCCCTTTGAAAAATCAGTGATGAAGGAGCGAAAAAATGCTTGAAAAAGAAATAGAAAAAGCACTTGTGCGAGCCGTGAAAAAGAGCGGTGGCATGTGCGTAAAACTTAGCTGCCAGGGCGTGGATGGCATGCCGGACAGATTGATACTCATGCGTGATGGCAGGTGCGCGTTTGCAGAACTAAAGGCTCCTGGTAAAAAACCACGGCCGCTGCAGGTAAAGCGAATGAAGGACTTACGTAGCCTCGGATTTTCCTGCTACGTGATCGATGGAAAAGACCAGATACAAAACACACTTGATGAGATAGGAGGTGATGCCAAGTGAAGTTCATACCACACGATTATCAGAAGTTTGCAATTGAGTTCGTAAAGAAAAATAAGATTGCTGCGTTAATCCTTGATATGGGCCTCGGCTGAATGGCAAGACAGTAATCACGCTTTCTGCAATTTATGACCTTTGCCTTGAGAGCTTCGATGTGAGAAAAGTTCTCATAATCGCACCACTCAGGGTAGCAAGAGACACGTGGCCCACTGAAATTAAAAAGTGGGATCATCTTAAAGGCCTCACCTATTCAGTTGCAGTTGGAAGCGAAAAGGAACGCCTCGCAGCACTTAGAAAAAAAGCCATGATTTACATCATCAATCGTGAGAATGTGGACTGGCTTATAAATAAATCTCACGTGCCTTTTGATTACGATATGGTTGTAATCGATGAGCTCTCATCATTTAAGTCACACACATCTAAGAGGTTTAAGAGCCTCGTGAAGGTGAGACCATCGGTTGTGAGGATAGTAGGACTGACCGGGACGCCTTCCTCAAATGGACTAATGGATTTATGGGCGGAGTTCAAGATCCTCGATATGGGAAAGCGCCTTGGAAGGTGGATATCGACATATAGATATAACTACTTCACACCTGATAAGAGAAACGGAGAGGTCATTTATTCATATAAGCCAATTCCTGGTGCAGAGGAAGCAATCTTTGAGCGTATCTCGGACATCACCATATCGATGAAGTCAAAGGACTATCTGAAGCTTCCGGAATGTGTGATAAACGAAGTGAAGGTAGCAATGAGCGATGATGAGTTTGCAGCCTACGATAAGCTCAAGGAGAACATGGTTGCAGAGGTAAAGGAAAAGGAGATTGATGCGGTAAATGCTGCGGCTCTTTCGAATAAACTCCTGCAGATGGCAAACGGCGCAGTGTACGATGAGGAGAAAAATATCGTCCGTATTCATGATAGGAAGCTTGATGCACTTGAGGACCTAATCGAAGGTATGAACGGAAAACCAGTTATGATTGCTTACTGGTATCAGCATGACGCGGTGAGGATTAAAGAAAGGTTTTCTGTCCGGGAGATAAAGACATCAAAGGACATCGAGGACTGGAACGCTGGGAGAATAGCAGTTGGGATAATCCATCCTGCAAGCGCGGGACACGGACTTAACCTTCAGGCGGGTGGTTCAACACTTATCTGGTTTGGACTGACGTGGAGCCTTGAGCTTTACCAGCAGACGAACGCAAGACTGCATCGCCAGGGCCAGGAGAACACGGTAATCATCCACCACATCATTTCCGAAGGAACAATCGATGAAAATGTGATGAGGGCGCTCCGGAAGAAGGAAAAGACGCAGGAACTGCTTATCGATGCGGTCAAAGCAAATCTTACAGAGGGGAGAGGAAAGAATGAACGGATACGAAAGATTAGCTAACGCTATCGTCGTTCAGGCGGTGAAGGATTATCGATCGTCAAGAAGAAAATTAAAGAAACATCCGTATGATGCTAATGCAAAGAGGATGGCAAGTGAATGCGAGAGATTCTTTAAGTCTTGGTGGTTTATGGAGCTTACGAAGGTAGATGGAAAAATGGTTTTTTCCAAACTTAGAGAGGAGGCAATTTAACTATGACGGCAAAACAATACCTTAAGCAGGCGCGATTTTTAGATGAACGCATCAACTCAAAGATAGAACAGGTATCATCGCTGCATGAGCTTGCAACGAAGGCAACATCTACTCTTAGCGATATGCCAGGAAGTCCAACGCGCAATACACATAGGATGGAGGATATTATCATAAAAATCCTGATGCTTGAGAATGAAATTAACATGAACATAGATGAGCTTGTGGACTTAAAGGATGAAATACTCAGCGTGATAAATGCCGTTGATGATTCTGACAGCCGGCTGATTTTAGAGAAACGCTACATCAACCTTGAGCCGTGGGAGGAGATAGCTATCGCACTTAATACGAGCTTGCCGAACATCTATCGAATGCACGACAGAGCATTAAAAAAAATCGTAATTCCTGAAAGTTGATAGTAAATGATAGAGAAATACAGTAGCAAGGTGTGATAATATTAAGATGAGAAAAGAATAGAAAACGAGGAGCCTTCGTAAATATGTGAGGGCTTTTCTTATGGAAGAAGGAAGAGCATGCCGAGGAAACCAAAGAAGCCATGCAGTTATCCTGGCTGCAGCAAGCTGACCGACAAACGTTACTGCGAGGAGCACGAGAAGCTGATGAATAAGGAGTACGAGAAGTACGGACGTGACCCACAGACACGCAGACGCTACGGCAGAGCATGGAAAAGAATACGCGATTCCTACGCAAAGGAACATCCCTTCTGCGAAGAGTGCATGAAGGAAGGAAAGCTCGTGCCAATGGAGCAGGTGCATCACATCCTGCCACTTGCTGAAGGGGGAACGCACGCAAGGCCAAACCTTGTTTCACTTTGCACGTCGTGCCACAGCCGCATCCATGCTAAGCGCGGCGACCGCTGGCACTGAGGATAACCCAGGGGCGGTCAAAATCTCCAAAAACTGCCATTCAGGGTAACGGTGCCGGGGTTTCGTGTGAAAAAAAGGCGTATTCAAAAGGGCGATAAGGAAGGGCGGTGAGAAGTTGCCAACAAAATCGAATAATACAGGCGGTCGCGGTGGCAGAAGACCAGGCGCTGGGAGAAAGCCAAAAGGCGTAGCCGAGAAAGCTGCAAACGGCAATCCCGGTGGAAGAAGGCTTACCGTGCTTGACATACCAGACATGGAAGGAAGCCCGATGCCAAAGCCAGATGAGATACTATCTGCAAGGCAAAAGGACGGAACCACGCTGAAGGCCGCTGAGATATATGAACAGGTGTGGAAGTGGCTTGAAA
>CAVAON010000092.1:0-7634 GCA_963590215.1 Anaerovoracaceae bacterium
AAACTGTCGTCCTTTTTTAATATTGGAAAGAAGTGAGTTCAGGCTTGATCAATAGTAAGCGCACAATGTTACCCCGTTTGGCTACAAATAAAATAGACACCCCTGCGGGGTGTCCGTGAACTGGAGTATTTTACTCCACATTATTTACGCATGCTTTGCGAACATCTTCGTTCCAAGGTGCGAAGGCCTCAAGCTGCTCATCAGTCATGTTTTCATCAGGTCTGTTATCAAAGATATAGGTTAAATATTTCTTCGCATCCAGACCGTTTGCCTTTGCAGTTTCAATGACTGAAAATACTATGGCACTTGCATTAGCTCCATCTTGGCTGTCACAGAATAGCCAGTTTTTACGAGATACCACTGTAGGTCGCAAGGCATTTTCAGTGATGTTGTTGGAGAATGAGCATGCACCATCCTGTAAGTAGTTCTTGAGGTATGGCCTGCAGCCATTCGTATAGGTGATGGCTTTGACGATTGAGTCCCCAGTCTTTGGATGAAGATTATCTATCCACGCCAAAAAGGCATCTATCACAGGTTCTTCATCCTTTAGACGACGCTCATGAATCTTTTTAGTTGAATAGCCCTTCTCTTTGTACTTTCTTTCGTAGGCAAAGAGCTTTTCGCAATACATAAATCCTTGGGTCGCAAGATTTTGATAATCATGCTCATGGCCCTTTGGAATGGCCCTTAACCAGTACCTTCTGATATGTGCCCAGCAGGCACAACGTTTAGCATCAGGTACTTTGTTATAGCCTTTATAGCCGTCTGTCATCAGGTAATAACCTGACTCGGCATCTTTAAGGAATTCGCCAGCATTGGCGCCCTTCCTTGTAGGGCTGTAATCGAAGAGGATTATAGGAACTTTGCCATCCTCTCCAGTTCTGTAAACCCATAAATAGGATTTACTCTGTGGCCTTCTGTCAGGCTCCTTGAGTACCTGTAAAGGTGTCTCATCAGCCATTAGATATCGCCTTAGCAATAACTGCCGATGCATGTAGTCATACAAAGGCTTTAAGTATTGCTGTGACAAGGTGATAATCCAATTAGCCATGGTGCCACGACTTATCTTGGCACCTATTCTGATAAAATCCTGCTCCTGCCGGTAGAGTGGAAGCGCCAGTGCATACTTTGCAAACATGACATGCGCTGCAAGGCCACTGGAAACATACGATCCTTCCATCAAAGGTGGCTTACATTTATCTTTCACGATAGGTGTTTCAGCTTCCTTATCAGCATTTGGGCAACGATAGCTTGTGGCTACGTATTGGATTCGCTCAAGATATGCCTCGTGATATATGACTTCAGTACGAAGTATTTCAGTTCCCATGGGAATCATAAGACTGCCGCATTCAGGACAGGTACGATTCTCCTCAGGGAGTGGATCCACAGCCACTTGAGTAGTCTTGATATTTTCAAATATTTCGTCGTAAGTGGCCTTTGGCTTACGTTCACGCTTATGAGCTGCCACCTCGACGAATTCAGGTTCCAAGGGTATGGCCTGTTTTTCTTCCTCTTCGTTGTCAAAGAGACTATATTGACCTGGAACCTGCTTGATTTTTTCGCTGGTTGAACCATAGAGCTTATTAGATAAAAAATCGATTTGAGCATTGAGATTAGCGATAGTTTTATCTTTATCCTCAATCAATGCTTTCAGTTCAGCCAGTTGCTTTTGAGTGATTTCTGACTGAGTTTTAATAGTGCTATTCAGTTGTGAAATAGTATCTCGCAGCTCTCTGAGCTGGATATCATTTGCTCCTGAACTCATTAAAAAACTCCTTAAATCTGATACGTTTATTATACCAGATATAAGGAGCTAATCCCAGTAAAATCAAGGGTTTGGAGCACTTTTTATAGCCTTCGGCTGCTCGATATCAAGCCCTGACATAAGCCAGTCGAATTGCTTCCAGGTAAGTGATTTTACCTCATTTTTATCTCGAGGCCAGCGGTACTTGCCGACTTGAAAATCTAATCTTTTATAGAGAAGAACGAAACCATCGTCTTCATGAAAGAGAGCTTTAACTCTGTCACATCGCCTGCCACAAAATAGATAAAGTGATCGAGAGTTTTCAGGCTCTACTTCCAGCTGATCCTTAATTACCGCGCAAAGACCATCGATCGACTTCCGCATGTCCGTGTAGCCGCATATGATATAGATTTGGTCTGCGTAATTGATATCACCCATCATAAGCTTGTACCCAAAGCTGACATGATCTGTGCCAAGAGTGCAGGATTAACATCGTTAGCCAGCCTGATGGATGTACTGTTTCCAACAGATATTTCTACGGTGTAAGGGGAAGATGCCTGTGGCTGGATATTGACCGATGGGACATCTGTGGAAACACCGTCGATGATTTCGAGTTTTACAACGTCCTGCTTAACGGCAGGCTTTGTATTGTGACGGCCGGGCTGATCGGGAATATCCGAATGTTGCCTACGTACCTGATTTACCCATCCGTAAAAGGTGCTTGGCTGTATGCTATGCTGTTTGCACCATTGGAAATCTGACAGTCCACTTGTACGGCATTCCATAATCATGTCGTACTTTTCTTCGAGTGAAAATTTACTTCGCATAATAGTAACCTCCTGAGTGTGTAGTGAAATACTCCAGATGATGCGAAGCATTCGTAGTAAAACACTCCACATCAAGTTGTTACCATTATTTCAAAAATACGAGGGGGTTACTAGACGGGGTAACATTGTGCGCTTACGGTCAACTTGACCAGAACTCATCAAAATTATCAGATAAGAGGCACTTTTGGTCCACTGGACCAGAAGTGCTTTTGCTATATTTAGGGGTTAAGGGACAACCCTTCGCGGGCGACATGGGAGCACGGATTCCTTGTCTAAGTTCCCGTTCCATGGGTATGCAACTTTAGGCGTATCCTGTTATCTATTTTCGTATTGACTGGTTCAAGGGTGGTGGATTACGCAGCAGGTCTGCAAACCCTTGATTTTACTGGGTCAGAGGCGACCGACAGTTCCGGAAGCGGTAAGTTTTTCTTAAAAAGTTAAATGTCAAGCCAGACACCTTTCGATTCATCTGAATTGAAAACCGCAAAAATGCTGCAAGCCTTATAAATAGGGCGTTTGGGGTTCCAATGCCCTTGGATAATGCCAACACCCTTGGAAGAGCACCTGAAAGTGCATCCAATGGCATTGGAGATTTACCGGAAGCACCGGTTCATATGTGAGCGATGGTTATGACCATCGCTCTTTTTTGTTTATTTAGCAAATCTTAAAGAACCAATTTTATAAATAAAAATTTCTCGCTCATTTAGTAATAGGGATTTTTTCAACCCAAATGTATGGTGAGGGACAGAAAATTGGCTGTCAGATTTAGTAATCAGCAATTTTTCATCCCAAATACATTGTGTAGGAGAAGAAAAAATTGCAAAAAATTGGCGCCATTTTCTGCAATTACGATTTTCAGACTCCAAGTACTTAGTGAAAGGAGAATTAAAAAACATGATTAGTAATTTAGAAACAGAAGAGAGTTTAAGACTTTTAGCAAAGTATTATCCGGTTTATCAGATTCTCTGGTATGGACCTATAGATCTGTCTGGAATCAAAAAGCAATTGATGGAGAATTATGAAATGGCAGAGTCCACTGCCAGATCTTACGTCAATGCTATCTATGACGATAAGGCTGGCCCACTTTTCTTAGACGAAGATGGAACTGTAAAGATGGATAGAGACCAGATAATTGAAATCGAGGAAGCTATGGAGTCCGTTTTCAGGTGGGATGAATATGATTACCGTCATGATCAACTAAAAAAGGAACATGAAAAATGCACTAATCTGGATTTGAAATGTCAGGATTATAGCCATATTGCGGATCAGGCAATTGCAGATAAGAAAAAAATTGAGAGAGAACTCAATGAGAAAATCGCATATTTGGAATCACAACTGAAAGAGAAGGATGCGGAGATTGATGGAAAGGAAAAGGAGCTTAGTGAATGTCAGGAGGCGCTTGGAGAAACACTTCGTATGAGGACATGGGAATTTTTCCTTTACCGTATTGCATTCAGATTGTTTGATGGCGAGAGACGATTGCAGGAGGAGGGCCTATGATGACATTTCAATTCTTATCCATGACCAGCAGGCTTACCAACTATTCCACGATTCCTAACGAATTGTTTTCCATGAATCTCAGTAGTACAGCAATCATACTTTATGCCAAGCTTCTCAATAGGGCTAATCTATCAATCACCAACGGCAGAGTAGATGAGAGAGGCAGGATTTATATCCTTTATCGACAGGAAGATTTGGCCAAGGAACTTGGGAAAAGCGTTTCAACGATTAAGGAAAACTTAAACGAATTAGCAGAAGCTGGGCTCATAGAAAAAAGACGAGCTGATAAAGGTAGAGCCAATATGATTTTCGTTAAGGTTCCAAAGTCTAGCATTACAGACGGAAAAGCATCTGTATATGAGCCAGTTAACAAACCCTATAAGGGTAAGAAATCCGGCTCTTCATCAGTTGGCTTTCCGGCTACTAATAACAGTAATAATAACAGAGATATAAAACCTAAATATATATATGGGGAGGATACGTTCTAATGGAAAATGAATATAAAACATTTATGGCTGATGACGGCTTACTGCATTGCGCTAATTGTGGCGGAGCTCTTGAACGTAGACTTCCTACACCAGTGTTGGGCAGAGATAAATTTCCAACTACTTGTAAATGCAGAGCAGAGCGCTTTGAAAGGGAACGCAAAGAGGCCGAGGCCCGTCAGCATGAGATTACGGTCAATGCTTACCGCAGTGTCTGTTTCCATGAGAAGAGAATGGCAGAATGGAACTTTGAACATGATGATGGATCTAATCCTTTAATGGATAAGGCAAGGGAATATGTAGAGCATTGGCCAACTATGAGAAAGGAAGGCATTGGACTTCTTCTCTGGGGCGGAGTTGGTTCCGGTAAGACTTATATGGCTGCCTGCATAGCCAATGCCTTAATAAATCAGGAGAGAAAAGTTCTTATGACAGACTTTGCCAGTATCAGTAATATTTCCATATTTGACTCAGAAGAGTATGTCAGGTCACTTAGCAATTATGAACTTCTGATTATTGATGATTATGGAGCAGAGAGAAATTCTGAATTTGCCTTGCAGAATGTATTTGATGTCATTAACAGGCGCTGGGAATCCGGTAAGCCCCTTATCATTACAACGAATCTGGAACTAGAATGGATTAAAGACCAGGAGGGCAAAGACTTAACCAGAGCCCGAATTGATGACAGAATCCTTGAGATGTGTAAGCCAATTAATGTATCAGGCGAGAGTAAAAGAACTGCATCAGGAAAAAAGAAAATGCACATCTTAAAAGATGTATTTAAGGGAGGTGGCGCATGAGAGATGAAAATGTAAGCGTGCCTCTTTGGAATAAATATTCTCTTAGTATTCAAGAGGCGGCTGCCTATTACGGAATAGGCGAGAAGAAATTAAGGCAGCTTATAGCAGAACATGAGGGCGAGGATTTCATTTTAGAAATTGGTGCCCACGTCCGAATTAAGAGGATTATGTTTGAAAAATATCTGGATGAGATATCAGTTGTATAAGCCAATGAAGACGCAATTCTATGGCAGAAATCAGTAGAGTAAAAGCCACGATTATGGTATCCTTTAGGTATCGTAGCGTGGCTCTCTTCATAAAGAATTATGAAAGGAGACATTCGTATGAGTGAGAAACGAAGAGATAATAGAAATCGTATTCTTCACAATGGAGAAAGCCAACGTAAAGATGGTAGATACATGTATAAATATATTGACGCAGAAGGTAATGCAAAGTACTGCTACAGCTGGAGATTGGATCATAATGACCCAGTACCTAAGGGAAAATCAAGGGAGATTTCACTTCGAGAGAAGGAGAAACAGATAGAGCAGGACTTGTTTGATGGAATTGTCTCTGATGGTGGCAATATGACGGTGCTTCAATTAGTGGAAAAATATATTTCACTAAAAACCGGAGTTCGCCACAACACCGAAGCCAATTATAAGTTTGTAATTAACATTATCAAGAAAGAATCCTTTGGCAGAAAGCGCATTGACAAGGTCAAACAGTCGGATGCCAAGACATGGCTTATTAAGCTTCAGAAAGATGGCAGAGGCTATAGCACCATTCATACCGTAAGAGGAGTGGTGCGACCTGCATTTCAGATGGCTATGAATGACGATTTGATTCGTAAGAATCCCTTTGAGTTTCAGCTTGCAACAGTGGTTGTGAACGATTCTGTGACCAGAGAAGCAATTTCTAGAGCAGATGAGAGAAAGTTCCTCAAATTCGTAAAAGAGGATCCGCATTTCAGCAAATATTATGATGGAATCTATGTCCTTTTTCATACCGGACTTAGAATCTCCGAATTTGTAGGGTTGACTATCAAAGATATTGATTTTAAGGACATGAAAATCAATGTGGATCACCAGCTTCAGCGAAAGAGAAACATGGAGTATATCATCGAGGATACCAAGACTACCAGTGGAACCAGACAGGTGCCTATGACACCGGAGGTTGCAGAATGCTTTCATCACATCATTGATAATCGTCCGGTAGTAAAAGTGGAGCCAATGATCGATGGTTATTCAGGATTTTTATTTCTAGATAGGAACGATAGACCTATGGTGGCGTTGCACTGGGAAAAGTATTTCCAACGCGCCTTGGAGAAGTACAACAGCATCTACAAAGTACAGCTTCCAACGATTACACCACATGTCTGCAGGCACACATTCTGTAGCAACATGGCTAAATCGGGAATGAATCCAAAAACCTTGCAGTACATCATGGGGCATGCTGATATCAGTGTTACTCTTAACACATATACCCATATCTCAGCAGATGATGCTCGCAAAGAAATGCTAAAGCTCTGCGCCAATTAAAAAGGCTGAGTTGTACGGCTTACTGATTTACAACTTTTTTTACAACTTTTGCAGACAAAAATATGCCAATTTATACCAAAATATGCCATATTTTTAGAAAATCGGCTGAGTTGTAAAAAGGCGCAAAAGCCCACAAATAAAGGAAAAATCGAGGTTTTAGATAAATGATAAAAGTATTATTCGTCTGCCACGGCAATATCTGCCGTTCACCTATGGCAGAATTTGCATTTAAGGACATGATTGAGAAGAAAGGTCTTACAGATCTTTTTGAAATTGAGTCGGCTGCTACGTCCACGGAGGAGATTTGGAATGGAAGAGGGAATCCTGTTTATCCGCCGGCAAAAGAAGAACTGAGACGGCAAGGAATTGGAACGACTCCTTATACGGACTTTTCGAAGAAAAGAGCGGTGCAGGTGAAGAGAGCGGATTATGCGAAATATGATTATATCCTTTGTGCTGACAATGCTAATATTCGTAATACCATTCGTATAACCGGTCCGGATACGGAAGAGAAGATTAAACTATTGCTTAATTTTTCTTTGGACGAGAACCGTCACGGTCAATCAATTGCAGACCCATGGTATACGGGAAATTTTGTGGATACTTATAACGACATTATGGAAGGTCTTGAAGGTTTTATTAAACACCTGGGGTATTGACCATATCGGATAATATCAAAACAACAAAATAAATACACAACAAAAAGGATATTTTAGTAGTCAATTTATAAAAACTCAAGAACACCCACTGCCTTTAGG
>CAVAON010000093.1:0-7630 GCA_963590215.1 Anaerovoracaceae bacterium
TCTGGGCAGTATTCTCGAAAATGTTATTGCTCAGCAAATAAAGGCAAATGGATTTACGCTTCACTATTTTGATTCGAAAAAATACGGTGAGCTTGATTTTGTTATCCAAAATGGCCTTCAGATTGATCTGATTGAAGTCAAGTCGGGAAAGGATTACAAAAAACATTCTGCACTAAACAAAGTGCTTTCTGTAGATGATTGGAAATTCAGGAACGCATATGTGCTTTGCCAGGGGAATATACAAAAGCAGGGTAACATCACATATCTGCCCTGGTATTTATCGCTTTTCTTAAAGCCCGCACAGGTACCTGATAATATGATTTACGAAGTGGATTTGAGCGGATTGACCTTGCAGGCAAATTCAGATACAATATAATCATCAGCAATCTACCCGAAAAAACAAAACGGAAGATCAAAAGAAAGATGGTGCTATTTGTGCAGATTTTTAACCCTGAAATTACAAAGCATATACTCATTTTCATATATATGATTCCCTTTTTTCTTGGAGCTTCACTGTTTACACTGATGGCAGTATTTGCATCCAAGGGCAAAGAATACTTCAGCTCTCTATACACCGGAATGCGCAATTTCTATGTATGCTTTTTTGTTTTTTTCTTTGTCAATTACATAATGTCATATATAGATTATCTCAATACCGACTTCACTCCAAATATCCCATTGTTTGTAATGCATGATATTTCATTTGTTCTTTTTGTCTGTTTCTGGATTAAGTCAAATGATATTTCGAGGTCCATATGCTTTAAGTATATCATATGTCCCGCCTCCTTTGTTTATGTTACCCTCTGGTTCATATACTATCTCAATCGTGATTTAGCCTTTATATCCATGCCTGCATTCAGACTTGTAATCCTTATATATGACACTGTTTTTTTCAGCCTGTCAATATTCTGCCTGGTTTACTGTCTGATTGTATATATAAGGCACAGAAGGACCCACGAAAACAGAATGTATTTCATTATCACAAACCTGATACTGATAATATATCTGCTGTATATGTATCTGACAGATTTGTATATAAATATACGCAACATACTCGATATTTATGTTTCTGTATATAATGTGTATTTCTTTGATTTGATCCTCCCTGTTTCAATAGCTGTTTCACTGACAGCACTTGTTACATTTTTCAGGACATTATGCAATGCCAACATAGTAGAGCATGAAAAATACCTTGCGCAGATTGAATCCTCCCGCAAGGTGTCGCCACAGGAATTTATGGAAAAAAACAATCTGTCTGCAAGAGAAAAAGAAGTTCTTGAAGCTGTACTTCTTGGCAAAAACAACAAAGAGATAGCCGACGAGCTTTACATTTCCATTTATACTGTCAAGCGTCACATGAGCCACATTTTCCAAAAAACAGACACAAAGAGCCGTTATGAGCTCATGTCTAAATTCAATTCTTTCAAAGAGTAAAAACCCTTCAGGTATGTTTTACCTGAAGGGCTTTCACAACTCATTTTATTAATACAAAGGTCCCATGACTTCTTCGATGATTTCTCTTTCTCTGCCGTTTGGATCAGCTTCTGTTTTCCAGCCGTCCAGGCTCATAACCATAGTGTTTCTGTCTGTTGTGTCATATGGTAGCCATTCGGCTTCATCTATCGAAGGGTTGCCTGTCTTTGCAAAGTTTGCCCATGCTGTATGTGCTCTCTCTGCTGTTTTTTCGTCAGGGTTTTCTCCTGTATAGATTGTATCCTCGAGATTATTGAAAACATATGCAAGCTCAACTGCATGGCATGCACTCTTGTAATAATCATCTGATGTTGACGGAACTGTCCAGTAGTATACATATTGTTCGCCGCCATACTTACTGTATACATCGGCAAGCTGAGTATGTGTATATCTCCACTGTCCTGTTCTGAAGGATGATTCTGTCAGCGCTTCTTTTACATCTGCATCTTTTGCATATTCATCAGCAACTCTTTGTGATGCCAGCTCATAAAACTCATCCATCAATGCCTGCTTATCACTGCCAAGACTTTCATATGTTCCGTCCCATAGTTCATCTAATTGGGATTTCCAATTGGCGAATTTTTCTTCTTTGGTGTCTCCAAACTGATCTACCATGAAATAGTTCCACTCATCTGAATTGGTACCATGCATCAGGACAACTCCTCTTTCGGCCGCTGCCTGCAATGCTGCTTCCATATCCTCAGGATAAGGAACAACCTCACCGTCTGCCACAACGCCGCATGATGCATCGCCTAACTCGTTGTCCCAGTCAAGCTCTACCCATTCATCTCCTGATATTTCAAGCAGCTCATCCATAGTTTCACAGCCGGCAGCTTCTGCAATCACTTTTGCATATTCTTTTGCTTCATCTCTGGTTGAGATATCCGGTCCTGCTGTTCCACTCTCTGCTATAACCTTGTTGAAAAGGCCTTCTGCCATCGGTGACATAAGCAGTGCTGTAACTGAGCCGCCTCCTGCTGATTCTCCGAATATAGTTACATTGTTAGGATCGCCGCCAAAGCTTTCTATATTCTGCTGTACCCATTCAAGTGCCATTATATGGTCACGGATTCCAAGGTTAATGTCTGTATATTCCTCACCTCCCGGGAAGTCGGAGAAGTCAGGCCATGCCATCAGACCAAGGCGGTAGTTTGCTGTAACAAGAATCACGTCAGGATGCTCTTCGACAAATTTCTGCCCGTTATATATAGGGTCTGCTGTGCCTCCCCATGCATGGGATCCGCCGTGGAACCATACCATAACAGCTTTTGGATCATCTCCTGCGTCTTTGCCCTTCCAGATATTAAGTGTCAGGCAATCCTCGCTTTTTTCCTCGTATGACGCCGGTTCTGTAGGCCATTCATACTGCAGTGCCGTATAACCAAAATCATCACATATAATTTCTTCATCACTTTCGGCTGCTGCAACCGGTGCTTTCCATCTTAAATCTCCAACAGGAGGTGTTGCATAAGGAACTCCAAGGAAAGAAATAACTCCGTTTTCTTCCTGGCCTACCATAATGCCATTGTGGCATTTTGCTTTGAGCGGGTCATCTTCCGATTTGCCGCAGCCTGTCACAGCTATTGCAATAATGCACAATATGCTTAGAACTAATACTAATTTCTTTTTCATCTTCGTCTCCTTTCTCAAGTAAAATTAATATTGCCCCTATATATTCTCATTTTATTCTGAAAATTTCTATTACTCTACAGTGCACTTTTACATATACCACTTTGGTATCATTCAAAAACCCTTCGATTTGTACATCTTCACGGCTTCTGATAATGACTATCCACATGCTAAACTTTGTTTAGCATCTTGTGCTTGACTGGCAAGTACAAGTCCGACTATATTTCGAAAGGAGGAATCTGCAATGCTACAGTGGAAATGTGTTTTTTATGTGCATCCTGTTGTATAAATGTCAAAAATGCTATATAATTTGGATAGAAAAATGTCGTTTTTAACCTTTGTTCTGGTTGGAAAAATGTCAAGGATTCGTCCGATGCTAAAAAGAAAAATCGAAAAGGAAATAAACCAATGGATTTCTGATGGCAAGTCAGCTCTTCTTATTTATGGAGTAAGGCAGGCAGGCAAAACATATATTATCCGCCATTGTCTCAAAGAAGCAGGCTGCAATTATGTAGAGTTTAATCTTATCCATGAGCCTGACATTGTCACCATTTTAGAAACTTCAACAGATACTGATAATTTGATTCTCAGGCTTTCCTTATATAGCAAGCAAAGAATCATACCCGGAGAAACCGTTATATTTTTTGATGAAATTCAAAAATACAAAGAGCTTGTAACAAAAATCAAATTTCTTGTCGAAGACAGCAGATTTCGCTACATCCTCAGCGGCTCGCTTCTTGGCATTGAAATCACTAACCTGAAATCTGCCCCTGTAGGATCTTTGCATTCATTGCAAATGTACCCCCTCGATTTTGAGGAATTTCTTTGGTTTTTCAATGTGGATGCCGGAATTTTAGACATGTTAAAAAACTCCCGTCTTAACCTCACTCCTGTTGACGAGGCGATTCATAAAAAAATGCTTCAGCTTTTTAACCTGTATCTGATTATTGGAGGAATGCCTGCGGCCATAGAAAAATATCGTCAGGAAGAAAATATCGATGCCGTCATAGAAGAACATCAGGCAATTTTACAGCAATACAAATTGGATTTTACACAGTACGAATCGACAAACAAAAAATTGCTGTTAACAACTATCTATAATCTGATTCCTGCGGAGCTGAATACTCAAAACAAACGCTTCAAATTCTCTGATATTGATAAAAATCTACGATTTGACAGAATAAATGAAAGTTTTATATGGCTGTGGAAATCAGGTGTGGCTCTCCCTGTATTTAATGCAACCGAACCCACTATTCCTCTGAAGATTAATCAAAAGAGTTCCTTGTTCAAACTATTTCTGTCCGATACCGGTATGCTTACCACCCTTTACGGAAAAGCATCCAAATTGAAAATCCTGAATCAGGACAGTGACATAAACAAAGGGTCAGTTTACGAAAACGTCGTCGCCCAGGAATTAACCGCACACGGATACAACTGTTACTATTACAACAACAAAAAATATGGGGAGCTTGACTTCCTCATTGAGCACGATGGAGCTGTTTTGCCAATCGAAATCAAAAGCGGCAAGGATTACAAAAGGCACTCCGCATTGTCACAAGTTTTGGAAAGCAAGAACTATAACCTAAATCATGCCGTGGTTTTTTCAAACTCCAATGTGGAATCCTGTGGCAATATAGCATATTTGCCGATATATATGCTTATGCTTTTAAAAGAAGAATGCCTTGAATTTGCTGACATTTCAATGGATAAATTTAAACTCTGAATGCTGCCTCAAAAAACACACAAGGCGGGCATTCCTGTCCGCCTGTATATTACCTTGTTTACAGTAATTCTTTTCTTGAGAGATTGATTCTGTCCTGACTGTCAATTTCGGTAACCTTTACCTTGACTATGTCTCCGATATTCATAACATCTTCAACCTTTTCGACTCTCTTCTTTGCCATCTTGGAAATGTGAAGCAGTCCCTCTTTTCCCGGAAGTATCTCTATGAAAGCTCCGAAGTTCATAATTCTTACAACCTTGCCTTCGTATACTTCGCCGACCTCAACATCTTTAGTGAGAAGCTCGATTTCCCTCATACCTGCATTAGCACTTTCCATATCAGGTGCTGCAATGTAGATAAGACCTGTGTCATCAATATCAATCTTAACTCCTGTATCAGCAATAATTTTGTTGATAGTCTTGCCTCCCGGCCCGATGACTGTTCTGATTTTGTCCGGGTCAATCTGCATTGATATGATTCTAGGGGCATATGGTGAAAGCTCAGCCTTAGGTGCCGGAATAACTTCGAGCATCTTGTTCATGATAAACATTCTGCCTTCCTTTGCCTGCGCCAGCGCTTTTTCGAGAACCTCTCTTGAAAGTCCATGAACCTTGATATCCATCTGGATTGCCGTCACGCCGTCTGCCGTACCTGCAACCTTGAAGTCCATGTCTCCAAGGAAGTCTTCCATACCCTGTATGTCCGAAAGTATAGCCATCTTGGAGCTGCCGTCTTCTTCAACTCTTTCGATAAGCCCCATGGCAATACCTGCAACAGGCTTTTTGATAGGTACGCCTGCATCCATAAGCGCAAGGCATGAACCGCAGGTTGATCCCATTGAAGTTGAGCCGTTTGATGAGAGAACCTCAGATACGACTCTGATTGCATACGGGAATTCCTCCTCTGTAGGAAGCACCGGAACTATAGCTCGTTCGGCCAATGCTCCGTGCCCTATTTCTCTTCTTCCCGGGCTCTTCATTCTTCCTGCCTCTCCTACTGAATATGGAGGGAAGTTGTAATGATGCATATATCTTTTTTCTTCTTCTTCGGTAATTCCGTCAATAGTCTGTGCTTCGCCCAGCGCTCCGAGGGTAACTACCGAAAGCACCTGTGTCTGTCCTCTTGTGAACAGTCCGCTGCCATGAGTTCTTGGCAGGATTCCGGTTTCGCACCATATAGGTCTGATTTCTGTATGTTTTCTGTTGTCAGGTCTGATTTCATCATCAAGAATAAGGCTTCTTACCTGTTCCTTTGTGATATTGTAAAGAACGTTTGCGATATCCTTTTCGTTTTCAGGATAAGTTTCAGCAAAGTATTCTTTGGTTTCAACCTCTACAGCATCCATATTTTCAAGTCTTTCCATCTTGTCATAGGTCTGTATTGCTGCTCTCATCTTGCTTTCTGCATATTCTCTTACGGCCTGATCGATTTCTTCGGGAACCTTGTACAGATTTACTGCCATTTTAGGCTTGCCTATCTCCTCGATGATTTCGTCTATAAATACTATTATTTTTTTAATCTCTTCGTGAGCAAACATTATAGCATCAAGAACCACATTCTCAGGCACCTCCTGTGCGCCTGCCTCAACCATCATTATTGCCTCTTTAGTACCGGAAACAACAAGGTGCAGAGTGCTTGCCTGTCTCTGTGCAAGTGTAGGGTTTACTACAAATTCGCCGTCTACCATTCCGATAAGAACTGATGCTGTAGGTCCTTCCCATGGGATATCGGAAATTGCAAGTGCAACTGATGAGCCTATCATAGCAACTATCTCAGGTGAGCAGTCAGGATCAACGCTCATTACTGTTGCAACAACCTGTACATCATTGAAAAATCCTTTAGGGAAAAGAGGTCTTAACGGTCTGTCCATAAGTCTTGAGTTAAGAACAGCTCTTTCGCTTGGTCTGCCTTCTCTTTTGATAAATCCTCCCGGAATTTTGCCTGCTGCATACATTTTTTCTTCGTAGTCACAGCTTAACGGGAAAAAGTCAATGTCAGGTCTTGGCTCTTTGGAAGCACATGCTGTAACATTTACAACTGTATCTCCGTATCTTACCATAACCTGTCCGTTTGCAAGTTCACATACTTTGCCAATCTCCATCTGCAAAAGCCTGCCGCCAACTGCAGTTTTGAATGTTCTGTATGTCTGATTTCTTAATAATTGTTCTGCCATAATTAACAACTACCTCCTGTTAATTTCTTTTTACCTCTACTGGCATCTGATTTAACATATTGCAACCACATAGCTGCATAAAACAAAAACGGGGAAAAATATTCCCCGCTTAAATTTTCTCCAATTACTTTCTTAATCCCAAACGAGCAATAAGAGTTCTGTATCTTTCAAGGTCTTTTCTCTTGAGATAGTTAAGAAGATTTCTTCTCTGGCCTACCATCTTTAACAGACCTCTTCTTGAGTGATGGTCTTTTTTGTGAACCTTTAAATGTTCGTTTAAATCGTTGATTCTGTAAGTTAATACTGCAATCTGAACTTCAGGTGAACCTGTGTCGCCCTCTTTGGTTGCGTATTCTTTCATAATCTGGGATTTCATTTCTTTAGTAATCATAATAATTCTCCTTTTCTTTATTCGCCTTCAACTGAGTTTCCGTCGGAGTTCTCAAAAAACTAAGCTGAGGTACTTTACAACAACTTATGTTACCACACTTTAGCAACTCTGTCTAGTGGAAATATTTGACTGCATTGATTTCAGATACCGAACGCTGTCTGGAGGTATAACTTCTGACTTAGAAATAAACAGGCAACCTACCTTAATACAGTAAATTGCCTGTCAAATGTCATTTGTTCAG
>CAVAON010000094.1:0-7550 GCA_963590215.1 Anaerovoracaceae bacterium
CCTTAAACTGGGTTACGGCGGCACGAAAACAGAGATGGAGAGACTGCTTGCTGATGCATCGAAGATCAGCGGACAGAAATATGATATTTCGAATCTGTCGGAAGTATATGAAGCTATCCATGTGATACAGGGCGACCTTGATATAACGGGGACATCAGCAAAAGAAGCCGCAACAACTCTGTCAGGTTCGTTCAGCGCAATGAAGGCTGCTGCCGATAACTTTCTGGGTAATCTCGCTCTGGGAAGAAATATAGGATCTTCAATGGAAGGTCTGGCTTCGACGGTGTCCACATTCCTGTTCGACAATCTGGTACCGGCAATAGGACGTATACTCGCGTCACTTCCGACGGCCCTGGGAACATTCGTAAAAAAAGGTGTGCCGCAGTTCATGGCGGCAGGCAAGGAAATGATGGACGGCATAGCGAAAGGATTCGGCAATTCAGGCGAGTTCATAACAAAGGCAATGTCGGGACTTGCAAATGTATCAGGACTTATCGGTAATGGTCTTGATGGCTTTGTGGATGCAGGACTGAAACTGATCAAAAATCTCGCACAGGGGATAGCTGACGGGCTTCCGGCATTCATTGAAAATATACCGACTATAATAACGAATCTTGCAGATGCTGTAAACAGGAACGCTCCCAAACTTATCAAAGGTGGGATAACGATACTGAAAACCATAGCAGTCGGCATAATAAAGGCAATACCGATACTCATAAAGAATATACCGAAGATATTCAAAGCTTTTCTTTCGGTATGGCAGGCCATGAGCTGGCTCAATATAGGAAAGATAGCTCTCACTGCCGTAAAGAATGGGATGGTCAAAGGTATAGGCGCACTGGCGTCTATCGTAAAAGGAAAGTTCAATGCTGTAAAAACAGCGATCATACAGCCGATAACAGCCGCAAGAAACATCCTGTCGAACATAGTCGGTGCGATAAAATCAAGGCTGTCTTTCAGTGGTTTGTCAGGAAGTGTGAGCAGGGCTTTCAATGCTGTCAAATCAAAGATGACTGCGCCGATATCATCAGCACTCAGCACTATAAGCGGCATTATATCAAAAATAAGGGGAATATTCCCTCTGAGGCTCGGCAAGATTTTTTCAGGGATACAGGTACCGCGTTTCAACATAAGCGGCGGCAAAATCCCATGGGGGATCGGTGGAAAAGGTGTAAGGCCGTCCGTCAGTGTGGAATGGTACAAAACGGGTGGTATCTTCAATGATCCTTCCGTTATAGGCGTCGGAGAAGCCGGAGCAGAGGCCGTAGTGCCGCTCGGAACCCTCTGGAGTAAATTCGATGCACTTACAAGTGCTGTACTGAACAATAATGCCGCACATGCCGGAACCCTGAGTTTGATAATACAGCTTGATGGAAAAACGATCGGCCAGAGCACTGTGGATTATATCAACGGTCAGACAATGATATTCGGAACATCACCGGTATTATAAGGAGAATGACATGGCAGAGACACAGATATATTTTATAGGAACATCAAAAATAAAAGAAATAAGAAAAGGCGGAAACGTAACCTTTGACTGGGGAAATTACAGCAGCTGGCGAAATTTCAAATCACCTGTCGCCGCAAGTTCCAGGAAGGTAAAATATAACAAGAAAACCAAGAACAAAGCAGGCAGTAAAAAACTCGGAGGCAACGGTGGCGTAACAAAACTTGGAACAACGATACCGGCGACGGCTCAGAGGACCATATCGGGGGTGGAACGTACCTGTGATGTGAGATATTATCAGCGCGGCTACACCATATATACGAGGACGTCAAAACTCAAGAAGCAGAAAAAAATGCTGAAGAAAACTTTCACATCATCCAAACCGTATCAGTACAGACTGCAGTATAAAGACAAGGCCGTACTGGACAAGAATTATTCGGAGTATGTGGACGGAGTCGAATATATTTTTTTTGCTGACCATTACTACGCCGATGACGGTACTGAAACAGCAACTGGCGGACATCTTCCGCATCCGACAACATGTGAATTTACATATTCAGATGTAAGGAAGAACTTTGAATCGAACGCGAACAACAGTGATTCGAGGGATAATTCCGGATCATACATTTTGAGCAATGTAAGGGCTAATATAGTTACGCTTTCGCTTGTATGGACAGGTCTGTCTGCGGATGATGGAAAAGAGATCCTTGACACACTGAACCCATCCAGGAACAAGAAAGGAAAATACGAATATCTTACGGTGCAGTACCTGGATCATGCTACGGGTAAGTATAAAAACGGTACTTTCTTTGCTGATGCAAGAAGTGTGTCAAAGTATCCTGACGGGCACTTCAGGGAAATATCGGTAACACTAACGGAGGTATAAAGTGAATTACAATCTCAAAGCGGTTATAAATGGCGTTGAAGTGGGCGAGCTGCAGGAATCCGCAGTGTCTGAAAATGATGTTAAATACATCGCACCGTCGATAACGAACGTGAAGCTCATCGACAGCGCATCTTCAAAAACAATGGAAATAGGGTCAACCGCAAGTGATTGTCTGATACTTACGGTCCTGAACCCGTACAAGGATTATTTTGATGGTGACAAGATCGAGTTCTATGTAAGTCCTGTAGAATCGGACCAAATGACCGAAAAAGAAATGCTGGAAGAAGAAGTCAGTGATGATATATCTGATGAAGTCATAGACGAAGATGATCTCGATCATGAAATAGACGATGATGACGAGGAAGGCGAGGAAGTTACAGACGATGAACTCGAAGATGCAGAGACAGCAGATTCGGAACTGGTACAGGGACAGTATGTCTTCTTTGAAGGTGAAGAAGAAACAACTGTAGACGAGGATACCGATGAAGCTGAAGAAGAAACCTGGCACAAGGTCGGGGTGTACTATGTTTATGCACAGAAAAATGCAGATGGCGGAGGAACTATTCTCACCTGTTATGACGGGTTCTCCAGGATGAACGGGATATACACTCCTTCCTTTAACACCGGCACTCCTCAGAATTACTACAATGATCTCAAATCCCGGGTGCTCCTGGATTGCGGTATAACCCTGGACGATTTTGAGTTTGATGAAGCATATAACGCAGAAATCAAATGGAATTTCCAGTGCAGCTATCGCAAAGCGCTGGGGTATCTTGCCGGCCTTGTCGGCGGCTTTGCGGAATTCGATGAAAACGGTACAGCAGGCATATCCTTCTATGCCTTTACAGATAATATAATCCTTGAATCGGATCTCATATCATATACCGAAACGTCTGCAGGCGAAATGCTGGTGGATGGACTTTCATGCAATATCAGTATCGATGGCCTTGGCACAGAAATTATTGAAACCGGTGCAGGACAAAGCATATCATTCAACAATCCATTCGTTACGGAAACTATTCTGGAAAATATTCTGCAGGCATACAGAGGCATACGGTTCACAGGAGCTGTACTCAGTGTGAAATGGGAGGAATCCCTTGTATCAGGAACGTTCGCAAGAATATTTACTGAAGATGAGTACAGGAACTATATAGGGTTGAACAATGCGCTTGCTCAGGCGGACTTGACCAATGAGGAAATCATGGAAATCAGAAGCAATATGAATTTTCTTGGAAAGGTGATATTCATAAGCTCTCAGACTATAGATTTCACAGGAGAAGTGACCAGCCTGATCACAAGTGTCTGTGATGGAGAATCGGAAAAGGAAAATCAGATAGAAAGTCCATTTGACACAAAGGTAAAAATTGCGTATGCCAAAACTGCGGAAGCTCAGGCAACAGCCGATGAAGCGGCAGAATCTGCATCTCAGGCGAACACTTTAGCTGAAGCGGCGCAGGCTTCAGCCGATCAGGCAAAGCAGTCCGCGGATGCTGCTCAGAGCGCAGCGGATAATGCACAGAGTGCCGTTGATGCGGTGGAGGTCAGCGTGTCTTCTCTTGAAACCTCAGTGGACAATGCCCAGAAAGCGGCAGACGATGCTAAGGCTGCTGCTGATACAGCACAGGCTGCAGCAGACACCGCCCAGCAGTCAGCCGACAATGCGGCCGCTGAAGCTGAGACAGCAAAGACGAATGCGGCAACAGCCCAGACGAAGGCGGAAGAAGCGGCAGGAAGCGCGGCATCCGCACAGGAGACTGCCGACGATGCGGTGAGCAAAGCGAATGCGGCGCAGGTCACAGCGAACACTGCAAGGTCGGAAGTGGCACAGGCAAGTGAGGAGATCGACGGACTGTCCACATCATTAGAGACAACAAAGCAGACGCTTGAAGCCGATTACAGCAAGAAAAGTGATCTCAGCACAGTGCAGGCCAGCCTGCAGGCTCAGATAACTGAAAATGCAGCTCAGATAGAGATCACACATTCAAAGGTCGTCGAAGTGGATGAGACTGCCAACGATGCAAAGGAAAAGGCTGAAGCCGCAAGCACTGCAGCGGGAAAAGCTCAGACTGATGCTACCGCTGCGAAAACAGCAGCGGCAAATGCTCAGACAGCTGCAGATAATGCAAAAACGGCAGCAGACAATGCACAGTCGGAAGCTGATGCGGCAAAGACAGCGGCGACGAATGCCAGGTCTATAGCTGATAAAGCTCAGGAAGATCTTGAAGCAGCGCAGGCCGATCTTGCTGCAGTGACCGGCAGAGTGGATGCGACAGAAGAGGATATAGCAGCCGCACAGGCGGCCGTAACGACTGCACAGGCCGCAGCAGATAAAGCTAAGCAGGATGCAGCCACGGCTCAGACGAAAGCCGAGACAGCTCAGACAGCAGCAGATGATGCAGCCACCAAGGCAACGAACGCTCAGACAAAGGCCGACGAAGCTAAAACCGCCGCAGATGATGCGGCTCTTGCAGCGGGAAAAGCTCAGACTGATGCCACAGCAGCCAAGACGGCAGCGGCAAATGCTCAGACTGCGGCAGAGACCGCCCAGACTACAGCGAACACTGCAAAGACCAATGCTGCAACAGCCCAGTCAAAAGCCGATCAGGCTGCTACTGATGCGGCGACAGCTCAGAGCACAGCCGATGCTGCAAAGACCAAAGCGGAGAACGCACAGACGGACCTGAACACGGCGAAAGAGAATCTCGAGGCTGTAAAGAGCAGAGTTGACGCAACTGAGGAAGATATAGCAGCCGCAGAGCAGGCGGTGCAGACAGCACAGACGAAAGCTGATGAAGCAGCAGCCTCCGCGGCCGCAGCTCAGAGCACTGCAGACACCGCCAAAACCAACGCGGCGACAGCACAGGCGGCAGCAGATGAAGCAAAGGAAGATGCAGCCGCAGCACAGACAGCAGCAGACAATGCAAAAACCGCCGCCGATGCAGCTCAGGCAGACGTCAACAGCCTGAAGACCAGAGTCACGAAGACAGAGACAGATATCAAAAAGAATGCCGACGCCATAGCACTGACAGCCACCAAGGAAGAAGTGACCGAAACGCTGGGAGGCTACTACACGAAGGAAGAAGCCGACGCAGCCATCGAGGTGAAAGCCGACAGCATCACGCAGACAGTCTCGAACACCTATGCAACAAAACAGGGGCTGGCTGATGCAAATACCCAGATAGAAAACAACAAGTCTCAGATAGAGCAGACGGCCAAACAGATCAAGCTCCTCATAAAATCCGGAGACACAGAGTCGAGCCTCGTACTCACAGACAAGCTGATAGAGCTTGCCGCTGCCGGGATAAACCTGAAAGGGCTGGTTAGCTTTTCAGGACTGAATTCAGATGCTCAGAACAAAATAACCGGCGCGGTTAATTCAGTAGACGTCGAATACTACCTCTCCACTTCGCCCACGTCCCTTTCAGGCGGCTCATGGTCAACGATCGCCTCTGAATGGGTAGATGGCATGTACATGTGGAGCAGGACAGTGAAGACAGACGGCGCAGGTAACAAGACATACTCTCCAAGTCAAAATGGAGTCTGCATCGCAGGAGCTAAAGGTGCTACCGGAGCAAAAGGTGACAAGGGTGATACCGGAGCAACTGGCGCCAAGGGTGACACAGGAGCGACAGGAGCTACTGGTGCCACTGGCCCCAAAGGTGATACAGGCGCGACAGGACCAACAGGAGCGACAGGTCCGCAAGGTGAGAAAGGCGACACGGGAGCGACGGGTCCGCAGGGCGAACCGGGCAAAGACGGAGCCGACGGTAAAGACGGCACGAACGGCAAGGATGGAACTGACGGCCGGAGTGTAACGAGTGTGGTCAGATACTACATTTTGGCCACCACTAAGCCATCGACACCGTCAACCAGCTGGAGCACGACAGAGCCAACTTTCGACGAGACAGGGGATACCACCTCGACCTTGTACTTTGCCGACCTGACAACATGGTCAGATAACTCGACACCGACATGGTCTTCTATCTCAGTATCATCGAGCTATGAAGCGGCGAAAACAGCGTACAATGAAGCAGCGGCGGCTGCTGCTAAACTTGCTTCGTGGTGCGCTGCAAACAACCAGACACTGATTGACGGCGGTATGATATATACCGGTTCCGTAACAGCAGAGAAGATAGCGTCCGGAGCAGTGACGGCGGCGAAAATATCTGTAGACGATCTCAAAGCTTTGCAGGCAACCATAGGTGGCTTCACTATTGGAGACACGAACCTGAGGAACGGCACGACATCTCTTGCAGGAGCAGACAACAGCGTTTATCTGGGGCTTGACGGGATATCCTGCGGTTTGAAATTCAAAGTTGAAGCCGATGGGACAGCAACTATGCAGAATGCAAAAATAGGCGGCGAACTAAGCATGAAGAAGACTCTGAACGGTACGACCAGCGGGGTCTTTCTTGGGGACCCTTGCAACTGGGGTGGCAGTGATGTTACATTGCCGTATCTTCGGATATATCGAAGCGGAAGCGTCACAAACAGGTCACTTGAAATAAACGATGGATCACTGGTCGCCCATGATACTGATAAAACTGTTTCGCTGACACCTGATGGAGTACACTGGTACAGATATATCAATTCGGAAGATGGTTTCAGTTGTCCGGAGCTTTGGATGAAACCAGCGTCCGCCGGAACTGATTATGTGAACCGGGTATACTCCTACAATTGGCTCGATGACCCGACGGATTACGACGATCCGTTGAATGAATGCGACTACACGAAGATGCCGCTTGATATAGAGGCGAGTGAGCTCAGGGTCAATAGCACAAAAGTATCGTTGGAGGGACACACACATACAGAAATCAATCCAGTAGCGGTGTCGTTGATAAGAAATACATCGAACACCCCATCCGATGCGTCAGCAACCTGTGGCTATATCCCTGCACTTGGTATGTGCTTTTTTAGGGCACATCTTACAGAAAGAGCGAGTAAGACATATGCATCAGGCACAGCCTACACTCTATGGACAGTGCCAACAGATTATAGACCATCCGCTAACTATGCGTTCGCTACGAGAGTCGGTGGCACAGTAAGAGCTGACGCTGGAATTAATACTACTGGAGCTATTTTAGTTATACCGAGAGGTGGAACTATAGCGGCGGCAACAGATATATATTTAACCGGATGGTGGTTTGTATAGCAAAGAAAGAGCTGTATGTAAAAACTACAGTTGTGTAAAGAAAGAGAGGGAAAACATGAAAGCAA
>CAVAON010000095.1:0-7215 GCA_963590215.1 Anaerovoracaceae bacterium
TCACATGTAAGATGGAAATGCCAATACCATATAGTTTTCATTCCGAAATATAGAAAGAAGGTTTTGTACGGAAAGTTAAAAGAAGATGTACGGGATATAATTGCAACATTATGCAGATATAAAAATGTGGAGATTATAGACGGTGCAGTTTGTTCGAATCATATACATTTAAGTGTAGCCATTCCGCCTAAATACAGCATATCAAAATTTATGGGGTATTTAAAAGGAAAGAGCACACTAATGATATACGACAGGCATCCGGAATTGCAAAGCAAATGGGATAAATCATTTTGGGCAAGAGGCTATTATGTCTCAACGATTGGTAATATCACAGAAGATGCAATAAAAAAATATATAAGAGAGCAAGCAGAAGAATCAAGAAAAGCTGATAGTAACAGTACCGCTTTATAAGCGGAACAGTAATAATGCTTGCGATACCCGCCCTTTTGGGCGAGCAGGTAACAGGCCCTTATGAGGGCCAATACAAACCACCACTTGAAGTGGTGGTTGTGAGTTTTGCAGCGAATTCCTTGATAAGAAGCAAGCCTGCATCGGAGGACAGATTACCACCGTTAAAATTAATTTTAAATTTCTTGTTGCAATTTAGTGAAAATGCGTTTAAACTATTCATTAGAGACCTCTTTATCTGGTATTTTATATATTTTTTGGCACCATTATTATACCACATTTTGAGGTCTTTTTCTATTCACTTAATAAGTGAAATCAAAAATATTTGTTATCGTTGATTTCATGCGGATTCATAGGTTTGATGTGAATAATTCAGGATTATTTATGGCAAAAGTATTCAGGTTTTCTGTCTAAGCAATACTGGGAAAAGAAGACTTTTTGGTCTGATGGCTATTTTGCTTGTAGTATAGGCGAAGTATCAACAGCAATTATACAAAAATACATCGAAAGCCAAGGTTAATGGTTACAAATTCACAAGGCTCCTCCCACCTCCCAAGGGAAGTGGGTTTCCGCCTATGACAAACGAAAGGATTTTATTTATGAAAAGCGAGCCGGGGACAGGCACTGAGATTAAAGTAAGCCTTCCGCTTGGCAGATAATATCATACAAAAAGGGTTGCAATATGGCAGCTCTTTTTTGAGTATATGCTGTTGAAGAATTCATGCTTTTTTGTTAAGATAGGTATATGTTTTGAGATAGGGAGATTTCACATGAACCAAAAGGAATTAAACGAAATACGCAGGCGGTTTAAGCCTGACAAAGATAGTATATCTCATATATATGGCTGTTATGTCAATGCAGCAAAGGAGATTGTTTCATATATTGACATGTCTGTAGGACTGATGCCCGAAGAAGAAGCCGAGATATATCTTAAGCTCCTTAAGAAATCGATATCAGGCACTCTTGGAAGGAACCTTCTCGATATAGAGTTTTCGACATCACAGGTTTCAGGCAGCGAGGAACATGGACTTTTAATGAAGCTTAGAGGAACAGAACTTAAAGACGAATCGGTTAGAGATGCTTTTTACAGCAAGATAACAGATGTGATTGACATGGGTGAGCAAAGCTATGTCATATTGCTTGCACAGGATGCATATGATGTGCCTTTCAAAGGTAGCGATGGAGAAGGCTGGCAGGAAGCTTCTGATGAGGTGTTCAGATATTTCATATGCGGCATATATCCTGTCAAAGACGCTACAATGGCTTTGAGATATTTTGCAGAAGAAAAGCAATTCAGAAGTGCATCCACAGGTCATATTATATCAGCTCCTGAAATCGGATTTATGTTCCCTGCATTTGATGAACGGAGTGCGAACATATACAACGCATTGTATTATACAAAAGACATTAGTGAAATACACAGTGAATTTATAGATTCTGTATTTAATATTGAAAACATACCCATGTCGGCAGGGGCCCAGCGGGGAGCATTTGCAGCATCACTTTGTGAATCCCTCGAAGCAGACTGCAGCTTCGATGTAGTTCAGGCAGTGCATGAACAGATAAGAGAAAAACTGGCAATACACAAAGAAAGCAAAGAACCGGAGCTTCCTCAGATGAACATTGATGATGTTGAAGAAATATTAATAAACAGCGGTATAGACAAAGAAAAAACAGAGGCCTTTCACAGAGAATGTGAAAAACAGTTTGGCTCAGATGCAACTCTTAATCCGAGCAATGTGATTGAAAGCAAAAAATTTGAAATAACGACACCGGAAATAAAAATATCAGTAAACCCCGAGTTCAGCTATATGGTTGAAACCAGGATAATAGACGGCAGGAAATATATCCTTATACCTGCAGGCGAAGGCGTTGAAATAAACGGCCTTGATGTCAGTATAGAAGACAAAAGCAAGGAGGCGTGATTATGGCTTTTAAAATCGGTTTGTGCCAGATGGCAGGCTCACTAAAAGAAGATATTGCTGAGAACAAAAAAGAAACATGGGCAAAAGCAGAGCAGATGATAAGAGAGGCAGCTTCAAACGGAGCACAGGTAATAGCTCTTCCTGAAATGTGGAACTGCCCGTATTCGAATGATTTTTTTAGAGCATACAGTGAAAAAGCAGATGGAAAAACTGTAAACAGAATGTCAGAGCTTGCAAAAGAGCTTTCAGTATATATCATAGGAGGTTCAATCCCTGAGCTTGATGATGATAAGGTTTATAACACATGCTTTGCATTTGACAGAGAAGGCAAAGTGATAGGAAGGCATCGCAAGGCACATCTGTTTGATATAGACATAAAAGGAGGCATCAGATTCATGGAATCTGACACATTGACTGCAGGTGACAGTGATACTGTGATAGATACGGAGTATGGCAAAATAGGAATAGCTATATGCTATGATGTCAGATTTCCTGAGCTTTTCAGAAAAATGACTCTTGAAGGAGCACGAATAGTATTTTTGCCGGCTGCGTTTAACCTTACCACAGGCCCTGCACACTGGGAGCTTACCATGAGAGCAAGAGCTCTTGACAATCAGATATATTTTGCAGCGATATCTCCGGCAAGATGCATGGATGGTGTATATCAGGCATATGGATACAGCTGCGTGGTAAATCCATGGGCAGAAGTGATTGCGAAGGCCGAAACAAATGAAACTGTCATATATGCTGATATAGATTTTGATTATGAAGACGGTATCAGAGATCAGCTACCGTTATTAAAGCACAGAAAACCTCAGCTCTATTAGATTGCAGTTTTTAGGGGAGCAATATGAGGAAAAGATACAAACCGATCAGAGCAATCATAATATCAGTAATTGTAATATCTGTTGTTGCGGCAGGAGCCCTTCAGGCAGACGGGGCTGCTTACAGTGGTAAGTACTGGATCAAAGTGAATGAAAAATGCAATGTTGTGACGGTTTACCAAAAATCCGGTTCCAAATGGAAGCCTGTAAGAGCAATGCTGTGCTCTACAGGCATTAGAAATACAGGTAAAGAAACACCAAAAGGCACATTCTATACAGGAAACAAAAAACGGTGGGGCGTGATGTTTTTCAACTCATACGCACAGTATTGCACGACTATATCAGGGGATTACCTTTTTCATTCCGTGCAATATAGCAAATACAAAAAATACAAATCTCAGTTAACAGAAGAATTTAACAAGCTGGGAAAACATGCATCACACGGATGCGTCAGACTGTCTGTAATGGATGCTAAATGGATATATGACAATTGCAAGGCAGGAACTAAAGTTACAATATACAGAAGCAGTAATCCTGGACCTATGGGCAAACCAAAAGCCATCAAAGTTTCAGAAACACGCAGTGAATATTGGGATCCTACAGATCCCAATTCGGATAATCCATATTATCTGCTCAAAAAACCGGTAATAACTGTAAGCAGCAAAAAACAGCTTACAGTAGAGATGGGCAGTAAATATGACCTTAAGCAATATGTGAGTGCAAAGGATCCAAATACGTATATGAATCTGACAAATCTGATAAAGGTAAATAAAGTCACAAAATATATAGAAGAGACAGATGAATTTGTTAAGACAGAATTCTCAACAAATACAGCAGGCACATACAAGGTTCAATATAAAGTAAAAGATAAATACAGTGGTACAGCATACAAAACCATTGAAATCAAAGTCGTAGACAGCAGCAGTGATATCATTGATGATTCAGATACAGAGCTCGTGATGTAGGCTTTGTGCAGATATATTGTATACTTGTTATTTTCGCATTGAATTGTAAGATGAAATGCACTAAAATCTTGTATCAAATGACATTTGCAATACATATACGAGGAGGCATATATATGAAAGAATTCAAAATTTCACATCTGGTTAAATCAGAGGATCTCAATCATCACGGTACATTGTTTGCAGGCAGAACCGCAGAGTGGCTCGTAGAGGCGGGATTTATTACAGCGGCCGCTGAACATGGCAGGCCTCAGGACATTCTATGTGTGAATGTTCACGGGTTCACATTCAAAAAACCTGTGCAAAAGGGAGATATTCTTACCATATACGGTCGCATAGTAAAGACAGGAACAACAAGCCTCATGGTGCATGTAAAAGCCTGCTGCGAAATAGAGGGAGGACAAAATGTTGAAGGATTTATAACATTTGTATGCGTAGAGCCTGATACCAAGAAAAAAAGAGCACATGGCATAGTGCTTGATGAGCCTGAAAATGATGCAGAACGTATTCTCAGAGAACGTGCGCTTGAAGTAATATAGAACTTTTTTCGTTTTGCCAAAAATATAGTTTTTTATTAGGCAGTATGATATAATTTAAAATTGGTGCAAAGTAGATTTGCCGGCATAAGCATGATTCATAGTGCTGACTGACACAGTATGGGCAGCACTTTAGATATAATTTTTAGGAGGATATATGAACAAATTTGAAGGAAGCAGCAAATATATAGCTGGAGAAGAACTTTTGAATTCAGTAAACGTTGCAATGGCATTGCAAAAGCCTTTACTTATCAAAGGAGAGCCAGGTACTGGTAAAACAATGCTTGCAGAGGCGATAGCAGAGTCACTTGATATGGAACTGATTATCTGGAGTATCAAATCAACTACCAAGGCGCAGGATGGTCTGTATCTTTATGATACAGTTCAGAGGCTTTATGACAGCCAGTTTGGCGAGGGTAATGTTGCAGATATCAAACAGTATATCAGATTAGGTAAATTAGGCGAGGCTTTTACATCAGAGAAGCAATGCGTATTACTGATAGATGAAATTGATAAGGCTGACCTTGAATTCCCGAATGACCTTTTGTGGGAACTTGACAAGATGGAATTCTATATCAATGAAACAAAAGAAACCATCAAAACAAAGACAAGACCTATCGTTATTATCACATCAAATGCAGAGAAGGAGCTTCCGGATGCATTTTTAAGAAGATGCATATTCCACTATATCGAATTCCCTGACAGAGATAAGATGACAGAAATCATTCATGCTCATTATGGTGATATAGACAAGAAGCTTGTTGAGCAGGCTATGGAGGCCTTCTATTCATTAAGAGAAATGAAGGAGCTCCAGAAAAAGCCATCAACATCAGAGCTTTTAGACTGGATACAGGCCCTTATGATTAGCGGAATTGACATTAAAACTATAGTGGATGAAATCCCATATGTAGGTGTTCTTCTTAAGAAGAATGAAGATATAGAAGTAATGCGTGAAATCAAAGAAAAAGGATATTCATTAAAGAGGTGGTAGTGTGTTTCTAGACTTTTTTTACCTGCTAAGGGCAAGAGGTGTCGATGTTACCATCAACGAATGGATGATGCTGATAGAAGCTTTAGATAAAGGGCTTGCACAGGGCTCTCTCATGAAGTTTTATCAGCTTTGCAGAAGTGTTCTGATTAAATCAGAGACAGAGTATGATAAATTCGATATGGTATTTGCAGAATACTTCAAGGATGTGGCTGCACCTGAGGATTTGCCGGAGGAATTCTGGAAATGGCTCAGTGAAGATGTTAAAGTTAAAGATATCAATGACAAAACTATGCTTGATGACTTCCTTCGCGATTTTGATGAGCTTGTGCGGATATTCCACGAGCGTATTGAAGAGCAAAAAGAAAGACACGATGGCGGCAATTACTGGATAGGTACAGGCGGTACATCTACCATGGGCAACAGCGGATATCATGAAAGAGGTATCAGAACAGGCGGGGAGAGCAGACACAAAAACGCCGTTCAGATCGCAGGAGACAGACATTTTTCCGACTTCAGAGATGATACCATACTGGATATACGCCAGTTTCAGATGGCATTCAGAAAGCTTCGCCAGTATTCTTCAAAAATTGATGCACCCAAAACAGAGCTTGATATAGATGCGACTATTGATGAGACTTCAGACAATGCGGGCAGACTCAAGCTGGTATTTGAAAGGCCGCGCAAAAATACCGTAAAGGTATTGCTGCTTATTGATTCTGATGGATCAATGCTTATGTACAGCAGACTGTGCAACAGGCTGTTTCAGGCAATACGAAAAGCAAATCATTTCAAAGATCTCAAGGTATATTATTTCCATAATTGCATATATGATCAGCTTTATACGACCCCTAAATGCAAGCGAAACGAATGGGTTGACACTGAATGGGTACTCAGGAATCTTGACAGCGACTACAAAGTCATATTTGTAGGAGATGCATGCATGGCACCATCTGAACTGTCTCGCAAAGGAGGCAATTCTGTAATAGGTCTTTACAATGATGAGCCGGGCATAATATGGCTCAACAAATTCAAAAGAAGATACAAAAAACAAATATGGCTTAACCCTGTTCCAAAAGGTGACTGGGAATATGTTTACGGACGTACAACGCTTGCTCAGATAGGAGAGGTATTTCCGATGTTCCCGCTTACATTGTCAGGACTTGAGCAGGGAATCAAAAAACTCCTTGTAAATAAATGAAAAGTATAAGAATGTACTCACTGACTGTAAAGCTTTACATATGTCATAAGAGAGCCTCGCGGCTCTCTTTCTACATCTCTAAATTAACAGTCTGCCAGCGGCGAGGACTTGCACCTCTTACCAACACATATCGCCGCCCCTAGATCAGGTTGCTGGGGATAAAGCAATTATCCGCATCTATTGGCATGGGTTCCTCGCACATGCAGACTATTCCGCCATTGCCACGATTTAGAGATGCTTTGTCGAGTACACCATATTTTTTTACCTCGCGTCGATCTGGCGAGGCGCTTTTTTTGATTTCTAGCGGATGAATAATATTGTTTTCTTCGACGAATACATCTATTTCTTTTGCATTTGAATCGCGATAATAT
>CAVAON010000096.1:0-6705 GCA_963590215.1 Anaerovoracaceae bacterium
GCCCGTGTCGGTGCGGACCTCATCTCGCATTTTGCACGCCTGGGCTCCCCCTGCGTTGAGCTTGATGCAGAGGAAAGACTTCGCATTATATATGACTTTTTCAGAACAGGCGAAGAGACTTTCTTTAACTTTGATATGAAGGATCATATGAGAAAAGGCCATCACTTTGCAGACTATATCTGCCCTGACAGCTACGAAAACCACGACAGTTATTTCAGGATAGGCAGCCGCTACGGCCGTGTCCTCCTGCTTCACGACTATGCCTCATATATCAAGGACAGCATGGTATCTGAGCTTACGGATATAAGCAGGAATCTGATGCTTTCAATTGATGTCATCCCGGTACCGACCGATGAGGCGGTAAGAGAAGTCGAGCAGAGGCTTCTTGGCGTAGAGACAAATATAACCAACTGGCAGAGAAAGCAGAACATGAACAACAACTATTCCGCAGTAGTTCCCTATGACATGGAGCAGCAGAGAAAAGAGTCAAAGGAATTCCTCGATGACCTGACGACAAGAGACCAGAGAATGATGTTTGCGGTTGTCACCGTGGTTCATACGGCGGACACAAAGAAGCAGCTTGATAACGATACGGAGGAAATCCTGACAACGGCAAGAAAGCATCTGTGCCAGATGTCGACTCTGAGGTTTCAGCAGCTTGACGGACTTCAGACAGCAATCCCCTTCGGAGTCCGCAAAATCGATGCTTTCAGAACACTTACCACCGAAAGCCTTGCAGTGTTCATGCCATTCCGCGTTCAGGAGGTTTACGACAAGAACGGTATCTATTACGGGCAGAATGTCATATCAAAGAATATGATGATTGCAGACAGAAGGAAGCTCCTTAACGGTAATTCGTTCATACTCGGAGTCTCAGGCTCAGGCAAATCCTTTACAGGAAAAAACGAAATTACAAACCTGATGCTTTCAACAGATGCCGATATCATCATAATCGACCCGGAGCGGGAGTATGCGCCTCTTGTCAGAGCAATGGGAGGCTCTGTAATCGAAATTTCCGCAACATCGCCAAATCATATCAATGCTATGGATATGACCAAAGACTATGGAGAAGTGGATCCGGTGATTGAGAAATCCCAGTTCCTGCAGTCGCTCTGCGAGCAGATTATAGCCGGGCATCGTTTTGCAAAGGGCCAGCAGTCAATCATTGACCGCTGTACAGAGAATGTGTATCGCTATTACAAACAGGGAAATTACCAGGGCACTCCCCCTACCCTTGCCGACTTCAGAGATGAGCTTCTGAGGCAGCCCGAAAAGGAGGCTCATTCACTGGCACTTGAGCTTGAACTTTTCACGAAAGGCTCTCTGAACACATTTGCAAAGCAGACCAATGTCGATACGGATAACCGCCTTATCTGCTACGACATACTGGAGCTTGGCGAGCAGCTCCGTGCCATAGGCATGCTCGTAATTCTGGATTCCATTATCAACAGGATTACAGCCAACAGAGTAAAGGGCAGGCAGACATTTATATTCATAGATGAGATCTATCTTCTCTTCATGCATGAATATTCGGCGCAGTTTCTCTTCAAGCTGTGGAAGAGAGTTCGTAAATACGGCGCATTCTGCACCGGTATAACTCAGAATGTAGACGACCTGCTGCAGTCTCATACTGCGAGAACCATGCTTTCAAACTCAGAGTTCATAGTGATGCTCAATCAGGCTGCAACAGACAGAGTCGAGCTTGCCAAGCTTCTGAACATTTCTGATCTGCAGCTTTCGTATATCACCAATGTTGATGCGGGGCACGGGCTCATCAAAGTCGGAAGCTCCCTTGTGCCCTTTGCAAACAAATTCCCAAGAGACACTAAGCTCTATAAGCTCATGTCCACCAAGCCCGGTGAGAACTGATTATTAGAGAAGCTCCGGCTTCTCTGTTACATGCGGCATCTTCCCCTGCCGCTTATTTCAAAGCAAACGAAAGGAGGACATATATTGGCAAATATCAAAACCAGAGAGCAGAGCAAAACTACTATCAAAACCATTGACCGGGCATCAGTCATGACGCAGCATATACGGCAGGTGAATTTCAAGATCAGGGATGCCGCAGCTCCTGACAGGAGGGATTCTGATAATCCCGAAAGCCTTGCCCAGCAGCAGATTTATGATGCAGCAAAGAACGCTGCAAAGCGGATTCACATAAAAAAGAATGCCGCGAAAGCAATGCAAATAAAGAAGAAAAAAGACTCGCTTTTAAAGAGCAGGCACTCGCAGCCGTCAGAAAACCGAGCAACATCCCCTATCCACTCTCCCAAAATCAAGACACCGACTGAGGCTCAGAAGAAAGCAGCCGCAGACAAGGCAAAGCGCGATGCAGCTGCAAAGAGTGCTGTTCGCATGAAGGATGCTGCACGAAAGACAGCGAAAGACGCACGTAAAGCAGCCCGAATGATGACTCGTTTTGTTCGCAGAATCATAGAGGCGACTAAGGCACTTGCTGCAGCCATAGGCGCAGGCGGAGCAGCTGCCGTTATAATCATTATCATGTGCGTCATTTTTGGAGCCGCATTCTATTTTTACGGCGATGACAGCTCATCCTATACACCTGTCAGTGCGGAGGTTGAAGCCTATACTCCTGTCATCCAGAAATACGCAAAGGAATACGGCATCTCCCAGTACACCGAGCTTATAAAGGCTGTGATGATGCAGGAATCAGGTGGCAAAGAAACCGACCCGATGCAGGCATCAGAGTGCGGATATAACACCAAATATCCAAAGAAACCAAACGGCATCAAGGATCCCGAGTATTCGATAAAATGCGGAGTTCATTATCTCAGCGACAATCTGTCTGCAGCCAAAGCCAAAAGCCCTGTTGACATGGACAGAATCAAGCTGGCTCTGCAGGGGTATAACTTCGGAGGCGGATATATCCCGTGGGCAATTAAAAAATATGGCGGCTACAGCTATGCAGGGGCTGTTGAATTTGCAAAGACGCAGGCAAAGAAACACGGCTGGAGCTCATACGGAGATGCAGAATATGCAGATCACGTACTCAGATACTACCCTTATGGAAACTATTCCTATGATGCTATAAATACCGGGCCCGGCAAGCTGGGACTTCCTATTCAGGGAATGAAAAGCGGCAATATATCATCTCACTTCGGCCCGAGAAGCTCCCCGGGAGGAATCGGCTCAACCAATCATCAGGGACTTGATATAGCCTTCCCTACAGGCACAAAGGTCCTCGCATGCGAATCAGGAACCGTCACAACAGCAGGCTGGTACGGAGGCTTTGGCAAATGCATTATCATAGACCACGGCGGGAATCTCAAGACCGTATACGGCCATCTAAGCCAAGTCAGGGTCAGATCAGGGCAGAAGGTTTCAAGAGGCCAGTATATCGGTAACGTCGGCAGCACCGGTAACTCAACAGGTCCGCACCTGCACCTCGGAATCCTGCAAAACGGAAGCTACGTCAATCCGGAGAAGGGGTGGCTGAGTATACCGTAGTATATCACCAGATTGGAGGAACATAATGAAACGAGCACTCACATTTGTAACCATAGCTCTGCTTCTTGCAATTGCAATCTTCTCTTTTGGGAAGATTGCCTGCTATCACATCGAGAGCATGGAAAACCAGAATAATATCAAAGAACTGGTTCAAGGAAATAATACCAAAGCAGAAAAATACAAAAGACTTAAGAAACAGAATCCCGAGCTTATCGGATGGATAAAAATCCCCAGTACACCTGTCAGCTATCCCGTGATGTACTCAAGCCGCGATCCGGAGAAATATCTGGATACAGACTTTGAAGGGAATTACTCAATGAGCGGACTTCCCTTTGCAGCAGCAGAAAGCAGCATCCCTGCCCTGCCTGGCGTAAGCAGATATTCCAATACGCTAATCTACGGGCATCACATGCAGGACGGCTCCATGTTTGGCACACTTACAGAGTATGAAGATCAGGCGTTTTACGAGCAGCACAAAACGATAATATATGACAGAATCTATGACGACGGCAGCTATGAAGAACAGGAGTATGAAGTGATCAGTGCCTTTAAGACGGAGATTGGGAATGGTTTTGAGTATTACAGGTATGCAAATATCGGGAGCAAGGAAGAGTTTAGAGAATATCTCTCCATGGTCAGGATGTTTGATGTACCTGGTTCAGAAAACAACCTAAATAAGGTAGATGAACTGTTGACATTATCCACATGTTCATACCATGTTAGAGGTAAAGGAGGACGGTTTGTTGTGGTGGCAGGAAAGGGTTAGGCGGTGTATGCCGCCTGGTATATTGAAAAATATCTGGAAAGAGGTGATTATTGACTCTTTGAACATATGTTCAGGTTGAATGCGGAAGATATTAGATGATATAATGTGTTATGAATAGTCGTGAGGTGAACAAAGTGAAAATTTTCGACAACATAAACGAAATAGTTCGTGATGATATGGAACAGTCTATAAAGAAAAACAGCAAGGTTTCAATTGCAGCTGCTTGTTTTTCAATGTATGCATATGAAGAGCTAAAAAAACAGTTAGAATCTGTTGATGAGTTTCGTTTCATCTTTACATCTCCAACCTTTGTCAGAGATAAAGAAAAGAAAGAAAAAAGAGAATTCTATATTCCTAAACTCGATAGAGAAAACAGCTTATACGGAACAGAATTCGAAATTAAGCTTCGCAACGAAATGACACAAAAAGCTATTGCTCGTGAATGTGCAGAATGGATCAAAAGCAAGACAACTTTCAAATCGAATGTAACCGGACAGAATATGCTTGGTTTCATGACCATAGAAAATGAAGATGAAAACATACTGTACTCAACTTTAAACGGGTTTACTACTGTTGATATAGGCTGTGACCGTGGAAACAATGCTTATAATATGGTTACTCGTATGGAAAGTCCTTTTACAGAGCAGTACATCCAAATTTTTGACGACATCTGGAATGACAAAGATAAAGTACAGGATGTAACAGATATCGTCTATGAAAATATCACTACCGCCTATAATGAAAATCCTCCGGAATTCATCTATTTCATAACTCTTTACCATGTGTTCAGTGAATTTTTAGAGGATATATCAGAGGATGAACTGCCTAACGAGGCTACCGGATTCAAGCAGAGTAAAATCTGGAATATGCTCTATGACTTTCAGCGGGATGCGGTACTTGCTATCATCAACAAGCTGGAACGCTACAATGGCTGCATCCTTGCCGACAGCGTTGGACTTGGTAAGACTTTTACAGCATTGGCAGCTGTGAAATACTACGAAAACAGGAACAAGAGCGTCCTTGTTCTCTGCCCGAAGAAGCTTGCAGAGAACTGGAACACCTATAAAGATAACTACATAAACAATCCGATTGCAACTGACAGACTAAACTATGATGTCCTTTTTCATACAGATTTGTCCAGACCACATGGCTTTTCTAACGGTCTGGAGCTTGACCGCCTTAACTGGGGTAATTATGATCTTGTCGTTATTGACGAATCACATAACTTCCGTAATGGTGCAGGTACTCACGCAAATACCCATGAAAACCGCTACATGAAATTGATGGACAAGATCATCAGAGCAGGAGTAAAGACAAAAGTTCTGATGCTTTCTGCAACACCTGTAAACAACAGATTTGTCGATTTGAAAAATCAGCTGGCTATTGCTTATGAAGGCGACCAGGATAATATCAACAAACAGCTTAATACTACAAAGACAATTGAAGAGATTTTCAAACAGTCCCAGCGTGCTTTTACTGAATGGAGCAAGCTTGAGCCTGAATACAGAACAACAGATTCGCTTCTGCGCAGCCTGGATTTTGACTTTTTTGAGCTTCTTGACAGTGTAACTATTGCACGCTCCAGAAAACATATCGAAAAGTATTATGATACTTCTGAAATCGGCAAGTTTCCGGAAAGACTGAAACCAATATCTCTCAGGCCACAGCTTACTGATTTGAATTCGGCAATCAACTATAATCAGATATATGAGCAGTTGACGTTACTTTCGCTTTGCATATATACACCTTCAAACTATATTTTCCCTAGTAAAATTCAAAAATATATTGATTTAACTCATAACAAAGGTGATAATCTTACTCAAAGCGGCAGAGAAAAAGGTATCAGAAGACTGATGAGTATAAATCTGCTCAAGAGATTAGAAAGTTCAGTTAGTTCATTTCAGCTGACATTACAACGTATTAAATCCCTCATAACCGGCACAATTGATGCTATCAATCAGTTTGAAGAGTCGGGAATTGCAGACATTGATATGTATGAAGCTTCTGATGATGAATTTGATATTGATGACAGCAATACAGAATACTTTACTGTAGGCAAAAAAGTAAAAATAGAGCTTGCTGACATGGATTATAAATCGTGGCGTGCAGAGCTTATGGCAGATGCAGAGATCCTGGAACTGCTCACACTTATGGTTGCAGATATTACACCGGAGCATGACAGTAAGCTGCAGGAATTACTAAGCCTTATCTCAGAAAAAATAGAGAACCCTATTAACGCGAACAACAAAAAGATTCTGATATTCTCAGCTTTCTCTGATACTGCAGAGTATCTTTATGACAACATAAGCAGATATATAAAAGACAAATACGGACTTGAAACCGCCGTTATAACCGGAACTATTGACGGCAGAACCACAATCAAGGGATTTAAAGCAACCCTGAACAATGTGCTGACATGTTTTTCACCTGTGTCAAAAGGCAGAGATATTCTGATGCCCGGAAGCAGCACC
>CAVAON010000097.1:0-6658 GCA_963590215.1 Anaerovoracaceae bacterium
GCAGGAAGAAGCGATGGAGATGTCCAGGCAGGATGGAATTGAGCTTGGATTTGAACAAGGTGAAGCTTCCAAAGCTTTTGAGATGGCGAGGGCAATGAGGGCGGAAGGTATTGATACAGAAACTATAACTAGAGTTTCTGGGCTTTCTAAAGAAAAAATACAGATGCTGTAAACACTTTTACTAACTTATACAAAAACACGCCTGTGCAATATGTGCAGGTGTGTTTTTACTGCCAATGTATAATTCCAGCATACTTGCGGAGAACTTTTTTCAGTAAATACCCCAATATGCCGCAGGAAATAAATTCGCCTGCAAAAATTGTAATAGCAAAGTACCACAATGACCCTTCGAAATGATAGACAAAGGAGAGTACAAATGGCAGGATCAATGTATTTGATGCAACAGGAGGCAGCAGGCACAGGATGCTATGTTTTTTCAAGGCCCGTGTAAACAGGGCTCCAATCAGTGTTGCGAGGCTCCCGAACAATATATCCCATGGTGCACATCCTGTAAGGATATTGGAGATAATGCATCCTGCAAAAAGGCCTGGAACTGCAGCAGGAGTAAATACAGGCATTACTGTTAATGCTTCAGAGATTCTTATCTGCACGGCACCGCTTGCAAGACCAAACATGTTTGATACAAGCGACAGGATTACATAAAGTGCCGCTATTAAAGCAGCGTGAGTAAGGTAGGTTGTTTTGTTTTTCATATTAATTTCTCCGTAGTTTTGTTTATAGTGAGGATGGTTTCGAACTCACGACAGATATTGTACAGCAAGAGAAGGAAATAGTAAAGCCAAAACCATTGTATTTGCTGTTTTTTGGTGATAAAATTAATAGGTGAACAGCGATAAAACCAATATATTCGGAGGAAATATGAAACAGTATGATATAAATGACATATCACTTGCACCATCAGGACATCAAAAGATTGAATGGGTTAAAAACAATATGCCATTGCTTAGAGGCCTTGAAGAGGAGTTTGCCAAGACAAAGCCTTTTGAAAAGACTAGGATTTCTTTGTCTGTGCACCTTGAGGCCAAAACGGCATATTTGTGCCTTGTGCTTGCATCAGGTGGAGCTGATATGTCTGTAACAGGCAGCAACGCACTATCTACTCAGGATGATATTGCGGCTGCTCTTGTCGAGAGAGGACTCAGAGTTTATGCCCATCATGGGGCATCGGAGCAGCAGTATATGGATGATATAGAGAGTTGCCTTGAGGTTAAGCCTAATATTATCATTGATGATGGTGGCGATCTCGTAGGCATGATACATGAAAAAAGACCTGATTTAGGTGAGTTTGTCTGGGGCGGCTGCGAAGAAACCACAACAGGAGTTATCAGGTTAAAAGCAATGGAAAGAGAAGGGGTTCTTAAATTCCCAATGGTCGCAGTAAATGATGCTGACTGCAAGCATCTGTTTGACAACAGATATGGCACAGGCCAGTCTGTATGGGACAGCATTATGAGAAATACTAACCTCATAATAGCTGCCAAAACTGTAGTTGTTGTAGGGTATGGCTGGTGTTCGCGGGGCATTGCAATGAGAGCGAAAGCACTTGGAGCCAGAGTTATTGTTACAGAAATTAACCCGGTCAAGGCAATTGAGGCCAGAATGGACGGCTTTGACGTTATGAAAATGGAAAAAGCCGCACCTCTTGGAGATATATTCGTATCGGCTACAGGCTGCTGCAAGACGATAACTGTAGAGCATATGCTTACAATGAAGGAAGGCGCAATTCTGACTAATGCAGGTCATTTCAACTGTGAAATCGATATGGCAGCACTCGAAGAAGCCGCCCTTGACAAAAAAGAAACCAGAAAAAACATAATGGGATACAAGCTGGCAAACGGAAAATGGATAAATGTTATCGCAGAAGGCAAGCTTGTAAATATAGCAGCAGCAGATGGTCATCCTGCAGAAGTTATGGATATGAGCTTTGCAGTCCAGGCGCTTTCAGCACTATATATCAAAGACAATTACAAACAGCTTGAAAACAAAGTAATAGATGTTTCTGCAGAAATCGACGATATAGTTTCAAGGAGAAAGCTTGCAGCATGGGGAGTTGAGATAGATGAACTTACTGATGAACAGAAAACATATCTTAACAGCTGGCAGGTATGATAAAACAGGGAGGTACTATGTATACAGCAGATGAACTCAAAAGAATAAAAGCAGCTATTGCAGCCAATGTCAGAGAGGCAATTGACGAGTATGAATCCGAAAACGATTGTAAAGGGATGTATCAGGACCCGATTATAGCATATCATGATGCCAAGGATCCGGCATTCGATACATTCTACAGAATGGGAATATGCAAGCATCCTGCAGAAATTTACAGACCGGGAAACACCCTGGTGCTGTTTTTCCTGCCATATAGAGAGGACATTGTAAAAAGCAACATAGGCGGCAGCAGCGTTTCAGAGCAGTGGCTTACAGCCTACAAAAAAGGCACAGGCCTTATCATGAGAATCAATAGAGCTATCAGAAATACTCTTGAGAGCAGAGGCAGACTGGTATCATGCCTCAATACTCCTATAGATTGGAACGAAAAAAAGGCCGCAGAAGAATGGTCATTCAAACTTGCATCATATCTTGCAGGTATGGGAGAGTTTTCAACTGCAGGCTCATTTGTAACTTCAAAAGGATGCGGAGGCAGATTTTCCGGCATCATAACAGATGAAGTGCTTTATGAGCAAAAACCACAAGTGCTTTCACCGCCTGAGTACGAGGATATGATCGCAGAGATTAAAAAAGCAGTGCTTTGCGAGAATCTGCCTGTAGCAGCATGTCCCTGCGGAGCGATTTCTGAGAATGGAATTGATAGATTCAAATGCCAGCGGTATTGCAAGACTTTGAATGAATATGTGCCATCAGCAGATGTATGTGGCAAATGCTTTAATCTGTAAATACAACACAGGGGGCTCGCGCATTAGCGCAGCCCCCGTAAATTTTTTCATCTGTTGTTAGACCCGTATACTTTGAAATCTCAGCAATGAGATATGCGAATTGCCGGTAGAACAAATACAGCAACTGCAGAGCTTAAACTCATGGCAGTTGTTCATTTCTTACACTATTAAACTTCCTGACATGAGCATCAATATTTTTAACAAGCTCTGATTTGCCTACATTGCTTAGGGCATTTATATACGCAGACAGCTCCTGAAAAAATATATCGGCTCATCTTTTCCAAAATAATCAAAGGCGCATATGAGTATGACATGTGTTGTTTTGACCTTGTTACAGTAAATTTCCTTGAGCGAAATGCTGGTGCAACAATCAGGTTTGGCGTGTTTTGTTACTGAATTTCCGGGGCAGTTATGAATTTGCCATAATCCGGTGCGTTTATTTAAAAATTCACTTGACCAAAGGGGTGGAGAAACCTATAATGATTGTAATAGTGATTATAATCATTATTACAATCATAACCGTACTTTGCAATATACTCAGTGGCGGCATATATCAGACGATGCCGGTATGTCATGGGAGGGGATATGGACATGAAAAAGCGATTATTAAATTTGTTTGCCAGCTTTTGCATGGCGATGATACTGTTATTTGGTGCAGGCTTTGCATCTGATAGGGCAGCAGCTGCTATATCAGGGAGTGATGTGATTCTTCCTGTGGGAATCAGCCAGTCAACCAAATCACTTACAGAGTTATACAATCAAATTTCGTTTTTGATTGCAGACGGGTCATATGCTGAACGCATTGTAAAGATAAATAACCTTACGGACGGCGCAACCGGGTTTAGCAGTACGGTTGATGTGGATATTACAAATGCAACAACATATGATGTAGGAACAGATGTCACAATAGGTAAAACTGATACACAGAATTTCTGGTTTGATGAAAGGAATGGCGGTAATGGAGAACCCACTCCGTTCACTTCCCTGTTACAGTGAATTTCCTTGACCAGGGTAATTTGTACACATATAATAGAGTGGAATCATGATTGTAATCAGAAATTCAATATGTTTTGTAAACAATATTTGGAGGTGTTAATTTGACAAAGCAGGGCACATATGCAAAAGGAGAACTCAGACGTAAAAAAATCATATGCTCAGGCATCAGGCTGTTTCTTAAAAACGGATATGAAAACACGACGACTGCAAAGATAATGAAGGATGCCGGGATGTCTCAATCTGCTTTTTTTACAACATTCGGGAGCAAGGAAGATTTACTGAGGACACTCGTAGACGAAATGTTTGAAAGCCAGTTTGCTCTTGCAGAGAGTCTGTGTACAGATGAAAATCCGCTGATGCTGTATGCCATAGAAACAGCTTTGCAGCTGCATATCACAGAGCTGTCAGAGCCTATCAGGGAAATCTATGTTACTGCATATTCCCTTCCGAGCACATCAGAGGTGATACGTATTAATACGACCAAAAAACTTGAGAAGATATTCAGAGACTATCTTCCTGATGCAGCCGAAAAGGATTTTTACGAGATTGAAATTGCATCAGGCAGTGTTATGAGGGGATTTATGTCAAAGAAATGTGATATGTATTTTACTTTTGAGACAAAAATCAGGAGGTTCCTGGAGTGCAACTTCAAGCTCTTTGATGTACCGGCTCAAAGCTATCTGCCGGTAATTGAAGAGATTGCCCAAAAGGACCTCCGCAGCGTAGCAGAGGAAATAATCGCGAATACGGTAGCAAAAGTCGAAAAAAGATTTGAAAATGTTATGTCTCTGTAAAAGAAGGGCAGGTGCGATATGAAAAAGAAATTGATTAGCGTAATTCTTATGGTATGCATGATGGTGACGATGATGCCAATAGGGGGGCACTGACGCAGAGTGCAGCGTATGCTGAGACGGCAAACACCGTAACCGTTGACAATTTAGTATATACACTTTCGACTGACGGCACAAATACAGCGACAGTCACTGGTTATACAGGTAGTCCAGCAACCATTAACATTCCAGAGAAAGTGGCGGCAGCAGAAGGAGGCACAGAATATACTGTAACTGCAATTGCTGCTCATGCAATTGAAGATAATCATAGTCTTATTTCAGTCCAAATTCCATCTACAGTGACAAGCATAGGGGAGGATATATTCAGGACGTGCACAAAACTTACAAGTATCACAGTTGATTCAGGAAACCAATATTTCTCTGCAGCAGGCGGCGTGCTCTTTAACAAGGAACAGACAATTCTTATCAAATGTGGAGAGGGAAAAACAGGGTCGTATACCTTGCCAAACACTGTGACTACTATTGGGGAAGACGGGTTTGAACTTTGCTCCAAGATTACGAGTATAACCATACAAAGCAGTGTGACGAGTATAGGAAAGGGAGCATTTTCTAACTGCCAAGGACTTAGCACTATAACAGTACCAGAAGGCGTAACGAGCATAGGAGAAAGTGCTTTCTATTATTGCACGAACCTTACCAGTGTTAGCCTTCCAGATACATTGACGGATATAGGGGATAGCGCGTTTAATTACTGCAACAATGACTCATTTACAATAATAATTCCGACAAGTGTGAGAAGTATAGGGAAAAAGGCTTTCCGCTCGACAAAGCTTAAGTCTATAACAATTCCAGAAGGCGTTGAAAGCATAGGCGCAAATGCATTTGAATATTGCGAAGAACTGGAGAGTGTATCAATTCCTTCGACAGTAAAGAGCATAGGAGAATCACTCTTTAATGGTTGCACAAAATTAAACAGCACTGGCACTGGCGTTACCATTGCAGCTGGTAATTCGTCATTTATAACTAAGAATAACGCAATTTATAGCAAAGATGAAAAAAAACTTTTTATGGTATATAACACGAGCATTACAGATGCAAGTACATTTCTCCAAGGTGTAACAAGTATAGCAAGGCGCGCTTTTAATGACTGCAAGAATGTAACGACAATAACGATTCCAAGCACAGTAACCGATATTGAAGCGGGAGCTTTCTATAACTGTGAGAAGCTTGCGGAAATTAAGGTTGACGAAAGCAACGCTAATTACATTTCAGTTGATGGTGTGCTCTTTAACAAGGACAAAACAACCATCGTATTCCACCCAAATGCAAAAGAGGAAGATAGCTATAATATCCCAAGCACTGTGACAACTATAGGTGTAGGTGCTTTCTATAAGAATGAAAAACTAGCGAATATAACTATACCAAAGGGTGTAACGAAAATTGAAGATGAAGCATTTTATTCGTGCGTTAAACTCAGCAACATAGAAATTCCCGCAGGAGTAACGAGCATAGGAAACGAAGCGTTTACATGCTCTGGGCTAAATAACATTGCAATTCCTGAAGGGGTGGAAAGTATAGGAGGTAAAGCCTTCACTAAATGCGGCAAGTTGAAGACAATAACAATACCAGCAAGTGTGAAAAACCTTTCAAGCGACATATTCCAAAGTGACGAAATTGACGGAAGTTATTACATTGAAACGATAACATTCGGTGGAACGAAGGAACAGTGGGAGAAATTTAATGTGACACTGCCTACCCGCTATGAAGGGACAACAGTGGGTGACAATAGGATTCTCACGGCAAAGCAACCAACAGTGGTTTATCAAAAAACCACGCCGTCACCTGAACCGACGCCAGAGCCTACACCTGTACACCACAGCAGCGGCGGCAGCGGCATCCGAAAGCCGACCGTCGTGACACCGACGAATGGCAAGATTACGATTTTGTCGGATAGCA
>CAVAON010000098.1:0-533 GCA_963590215.1 Anaerovoracaceae bacterium
TTGTAAAGCATATGAAACCGCTTTTGAATTAAAGAAAGAAGGATTAGTTAAACATGTTGGTATCTCATTCCATGATCGTGCAGATGTATTAGATAAGATATTAAATGAATATCCAGAGATTGAAATTGTGCAAATTCAATTTAATTATCTTGATTATAATGATTTATCAGTTCAATCAAAATTAGTGTATGAGGTATGTGAAAAGCATGATTTACCAGTACTTGTTATGGAACCAGTTAAGGGTGGCAATCTTATTAAACTTCCTAAAGAGGGTCAAGATATATTAGATGAATTACATGGTGGTTCTAATGCTTCATATGCGATAAGATTTGCGGCTTCTTTTAAGAATATGCAAGTTGTATTATCGGGTATGTCAAATCTCGAACAAATGAAGGATAATGTTTCTTTTATGAAAGATTTTGTACCATTTAGTGATGAAGAATATAAAGCAGTAGAAAAGGTTGCTGAAGTATTCAAGAAACAAAAGATGATTCCTTGTACGACATGTCACTATTGTGTTGAAGAGAACCATT
>CAVAON010000098.1:615-6631 GCA_963590215.1 Anaerovoracaceae bacterium
CATTCTCAGGCAGTAACGGTACAATAAGATTTATCGGATATTTCAACAGACGCTTATAACAATCTACTGTATATTTTTAAATCTTCATTCTTAAACACATTAAAGATTACCTTTTTTATTCTGCTATCTTTGTTAAGATACTGCTTTACAGTGTGCGTTGCAATCTCGGCAGCCCTTTGCTGTGGAAAACGGAATACCCCTGTGGACAAACAACAGAATGCTATGGATTCTGCACCTGCATCAGCAGCAAGCTTTAGACACTCTGTGTAGCAGCTTGCGAGCAGAGCTTCATCTTCTTTTGTGACTTTCCATTGTATAATAGGTCCTACCGTATGAAGAATATATTTTGCCGGAAGATTGTAGCCTGATGTTATCTTTGCTCTGCCTGTTTCCTCTTCATGCCCCTGCTTTGCCATAATCTCATGCATTTTCAGACGCAGCTCAACTCCCGCATAAGTATGAATAAAATTATCGATGCAGGCATGCATCGGTGAAAAACACCCAAGCATCTGTGAGTTGCAGGCATTTACGATTGCATCACATTTCAGTGTCGTAATATCACCCTGCCATATATATAATCTCGAATCGGATTTGACAGGCGAAAGTGTGGCAACATCTGTGATTCCACGCTCTATATTTCTTTCTGTAAGATACTCATCCTGTATTTTCAAAAAATCATTACTAATTGGTCTTGGCGGTCTGACATTCATAAGTGAGCGGAGCAGATTTTCCTGTCCCTGCTTATCCGTAGGAATGTTCTGTCTGCCAAACGGTATTTCTTCTTTTAAAAGATACTGAATCAGATATTCTCTTCGTTCATCCTGTATCATAATACAAGCCCCCTTATATCAGTAATTGCCATTGCCATGTCACCGCCAATACCGATTGCACGCTTCCCGAAGCTTTCCGGCACTACCGCTTCGTCCATATTCAGACGTATCAAGCTGTATGACGATTTCTCCCGCACCATCTTTTCAAAAGGAAATCGTATAATAATAGGCGTATTAAATCCAACTCCAAGTTCCAAAAGAACCACCTTTTTATCCTTATTTTGTTCCAAGAAATCCGCATATCTGTCGGCTGCCTCATGCCACGCTTCATCTTCCACAAAATAATTATCACAACGCAGATTCATAGCCATATTGCCGCCACACACCGGACATTTTGGTACAAGCTCTGATGGAATCAGGCAATCCTTTCTTGCTTCATCCATTTTACGAAATAATTCTTCCGCATCGTAAGTCTTTGGATGACAGGCTTTCTGGCACTGGATTTTTCCATAGTCTCCCTGTGTTGCAAATATTCTGTTTTCATCAAATCCTGCTTTATAAAATTGATGATCCACATTAGTAGTCAATACAAAATATTCCTTGCTTTTCACAATATCATAAAGCTCAGTATAAAGCGGCAATGCCGGAGGGTCAAAGCGGTTCATCAATGCGTGTTTTGACCAGTATCCCCACTTTGCCTCCTCAGACGGATATGGATAAAATCCGGCTGCATACATATCTGTCATGTAATGCCCACCGTATTTTTCTATAAATTCTACAAAATTGTCCGTAAACCTTTTACCGCCATACCGGATTCCTGCCGCTGTCGATGCCCCGGCTCCTGCCCCGATTATAACACAGTCTGCATTTCTTATATTCTCTGCTGCCCTGCTAATCTGGTCTTCATATGCATCCTTTTGGAATACATAATCCCTTGCCGGAATACTACATAAAAAGCTTCTCCAGTCAACATGTCCTTTTCTGATTTTCTTAAAAATCATAGCTTAACCTCTTTTCTCAATGCACTGCCTTGGACAGATTTCTGCGCATCTTCCGCAATGCAGACAGTGATTCTGGTTGATTACAACCGGAATCGAAGATATATCAATACACTTTTGTGGACATACGGAATAACACAGCTTACATCCGATACATTCTTTTCCAACAAAATAACCTGTCTGAACAACTTCTACTTTTCCTATTGTTATTGTATCCCTCACAATATTTGACGGATTGCTGATATCAAAATACTCTCCCTGTGCCTCATACAGTTGAAACACCTCGATTGCGTCTTTCGTATCTCCCGGATAGATTTTCTTCATATACGGATTTTTCTCAAACATGATATCAAGATTCTTTTTCCCGATGTTCTTTATTTTTCCACGCAGAGACACCGCAATTTTTTCTCTCGTTGCGGATATTGCTACATACTGCTGCTCCATTAACTGGTCATAAAATGCTTTTCCCTTTGCTGTAAGGAAATACACACCTTCTTCATCATAATACATCATATCTATTATTCTTGTCTGAGGGTGTCCATCTGAACCTATCGTTGCAACTGTTGTTGAATGAATTTCATCTACCAGAAGTTTGAGATAATCCATTTTTGTCATTTCAAAGTCTCTCCTTTCAGTATCGGTGTAAGTTTTTTATATATCATCATGGTAATTGCTCCAATTACCAAGCCTTTTAAGATATTAAACGGCAATGCATTGAATAACACAACGTCCAGCTTGGTCTTAATAAATGGCAGGAACTCGCCAAATGATGCAATCAGCTGATCCAGCGGCATAAATGTTTCAAACAGGGACAGCAGAATAAAATAATTTACAATCGATGCGGCTATTCCCATAACTACGCTTGAAATAACACATGCCCACATCGCCATTTTCTTTGTCTTTTTGTATTTGTATATAAAACCGGCAGCCAGTACATAGGATGCACCCATCAGGAAATTGGCAAGTTCACCAATTCCTCCTGTTGATGTTGACAGAAGCTGTAATATATTTTTTATCAGTTCTATCATCACTCCTGTAACCGGTCCAAACGCAAATGCCCCAATCAGTGCAGGTAAATCTGACAGATCCATTCGTGCAAATGATGGACTCAAAGGAACCGGAAACTCTAAAAATGCTAACACATATGATATAGCTGCCAGTAGAGCTGTCATTGTTATTGTCCTTGTAGAAACCAGATTTTCTCTTGTTTTAATAGTTGCTGTATTGTTACTCATAAATCTCCTTTTTGTGAGATATGCCTGAATTTAAAACAGCCCGCAGGACGGGATTTCCTGCGGGACTTGCTTTATCATATCTTCTCTCATCCGGACTTTACCGTCGGTTATGGAATCGCACCATATCAGCTTTTTGCTCGCAGACTATAACTGCCGGTCAGGAATTACACCTTGCCCCGAAGACTGTACTCTTTTCTGTTGATTATCTGTTATTAGAATTCATAAGGTGGATTTCCAGAGAAATCTGCGATCACACCATGAGGATTTTCAAGATAGAATACCTCAAAAATAGGATTGTCTGCTGTCTGGTACTGTCCCTTAACAATAGGATTATTCATGCATCCTTCCTTTACGCTCATGTTGTTCTCAAATACTGCTTTACCATGAAGACGAATCCAAGCATATTCAGGAGAAGAAACAGAAACTTCTACCTCAGGATTTTCCTGCATATCTTTGTATACGTCCTTTGTGTTGTTTGTACAGAACCAAAGCTTTCCATCCTGCTCAAAGCAGAACATGAACGGACGGCATTTTGCCTTTCCATCTCTTCCAACTGTTGCTAAATACTGAACCGGGTTTTTCTGTAAAAATTCTACTACTTTCTGCATTTTAAATTACCTCCTTGATTTGTTGTAACATTGATTATTACATCTTTTGAATGTAATATATCATCTGCTCGATGTAATGTCAATAGTTACATCAAACTTTTTGTAACTTTTTTTGTTACAACTTTCTTTAAAGGTTTTCTGCAATATCCTTTTTTACATCAGCAAGCGTCATTTCTGACAGCTTCTCCTCCATTGCCCTTTGCACTTCTAAGAGTCTTTCATCAAGAACATGATGAATATTCTTTCCTACTGGACATTTCTGATTTGGGTTATCGTGAAAATGAAATAGTTCTTCATCCGGTGTACACTCTACGGCCTTATACACATCAAGAAATGTAATCTTCTCAAGTGGTCTGGTAATTGTCACCCCACCAGTCCCTCTTGCTACTTCAATAAGACCGGCCGCTTTCAACTGCTGCAATATTTTACGGACAATCACAGGATTGGTTCCTATACTGGCTGCCATAAAATCACTTGTCATCTTTTGATCTGAAAATGTATCTATACAGGCAAACATATGAATTGCCATTGTAAATCTGCTGGAAATCTGCATTTCTGCCACCTCACTTTAACAAGTCACTTGATTTCTGCCAAAGAAGGGACTGGTGACTTTTTTCTTGATTGTTTCTCTAATTTATCATTTTATTCTTCTAATTTTGAGAAAGCAAGCTGTTTTAGTTCTTCGCTCTTCTTAAAACTCCTGAATTATTTACTGTCTGCACGAACGTAAAATGTGCTTCTGCCCGAACCTTTTCTGATGACAAGTCCCTCCCCGATTAGTTTCTTTAATGCTGCCAAAGCAGAAGATCTTCCTATGCTCGGGCAATGAGCAACGACATCTGCGCCCGTAAACTTGCCTATATTTCCTTCGATGTACGTTTTAACAATATCATATGCCGTACTGCCCTTTCCTCTTTCAGTCATTAATCCGACACGTTCTTCAAATTCTGTATAGCAGGCCAAAATTACCTGCAGCATATATCTAATAAACGGTGTAGGATCATTTTCTTCATTATGCCATCCGGCATCTGCTTCTTCAAGTGTATCGTAATAACGATCTTTTGTTTTTTCTATCTGCTTTTCAATACTTATATATTTTCCCACACTGTATCCGTTCTTGTATAGGAGAAGCAATGTAAGTAGCCTGCTCATTCTTCCATTGCCATCATTAAACGGATGAATGCAGAGAAAGTCACAGATAAAAGTCGGAATCAGTAATAACGAATCTATTTTTTCATTTGCGATGGCCTGTTCATAAGCGTTGCACAGTTTTTCCACCGCTTCCGGTGTATCATAAGGCGCAATCGGCGTAAATCTTGTGACTACCGTTCCATCAGGCTTTGTTTCATTAATATAGTTTTGAACATTCTTGAAATGTCCGCCATGAGAGAATCCTGACCTCTTTAAAAGATTCCGATGAAGCTGAAGTATATATGCCGGTCTGATTGGGATGTACTCACTGCTCTCATGAATCGTATTCAAGACATCGCGATAACCCATAATCTCATCTTCATCACGGTCTCTTGGAGTGGTTTTTGCCTCAAAAAGCTGTTTCATTCGGGTGCTTGTTGTGACGATACCTTCAATTTTATTTGACGCCTCGGTACTCTGTATTTTGGCAATTTCAACGAGGCGATCCAATTCAACAGGCTTCTGCATGATAAATAAATCCTGGCGTCCTTTGCGCTCGTGAATCTTCGCAACAAGGTTTAAAATATCTGTATCCCAGACCTTGTCGTAAAGTCTGCTGTAATCAAACGATCTCATTAGAGCTCCTTTCGTCCAATAAACCTTCTTTTCGTCCAATTATACTTGATTTTGGACGAAAAATCAATCTGTTGGACAAAAACCACCGTCCCAAAAAATCTAACTGCGGGTGTCTAAAATATCATTTATGCCTCTACCTGAATCTCCAAACTCGACCACCGACGATGTTGAAATCTTTAGGCTCTGGTATAACTCTGGCTGAAGCAGAGCTCCGTCTGGGACAACCACAGATGAGCGAAAACCTCAAGATTTAACCCTTTATCGTGAGGTGTGAACAGTAACCCGTCTTTCTCCTCTTCTGAGGATTGAGTAGGCTATTTTATTTTTCTTGTTCTTCTTCCAGCTCCTGTACTAGGTATTCATCACTCATGCAATGCATGTCGGAAACGCCCTCACTCATCAGCTTATACAGCTCCGAATGGTAAAATATGTCCAGTGCCTTTTCAAATGTAAGGCCATTATGCTTTGCAAAAAGCTCTACCACACGAGCATATTTTTTTTGTAAAAGAATAGGATTTGCATTCATAGCTTTACACTCCCTTCAAACTTCAGATAGGAAAGTGCCTTCTCCGTTCGAAAAGCTATTTGAAGATTTGGCTTCTCATATCGCAATCTGTTAATCGTTTCCTTCTTATCGA
>CAVAON010000099.1:0-6606 GCA_963590215.1 Anaerovoracaceae bacterium
TGTAGTTCAATGGTAGAACTTCAGCCTTCCAAGCTGATAGCGTGAGTTCGATTCTCATCACCCGCTCCATTGAAAAACGTGGGCTCATAGCTCAGCTGGATAGAGCAACGGCCTTCTAAGCCGTGTGTCTGGGGTTCGAATCCCTATGGGCTCACCATTTTTTAGAACTGAACGATGGGGTATAGCCAAGCGGTAAGGCAACGGACTTTGACTCCGTCATTCGTAGGTTCGAGTCCTGCTACCCCAGCCAGTTTTTCAGGCAATTATATATGACCCATTAGCTCAGTCGGCAGAGCACTTGACTTTTAATCAAGGTGTCCGGAGTTCGAATCTCCGATGGGTCACCAAGTTTATTAAATCGTAGAACTCATAATGGAGAGGTGTCCGAGTGGTTTAAGGAGCCGGTCTTGAAAACCGGTGACTCCGTAAGGGGCCGTGGGTTCGAATCCCACCCTCTCCGCCATTTAGACAAAAGTAAACGGATAAGCCTGGAGAAGTACTCAAGAGGCTGAAGAGGACGGTTTGCTAAACCGTTAGGGTTCGTATTAGGGCCGCATGGGTTCGAATCCCATCTTCTCCGCCACTTATAGGGGTATAGCTCAGTTGGTAGAGCAGTGGTCTCCAAAACCACGTGCCGTGGGTTCGAATCCTACTGCCCCTGCCAATCAACTTAATACTTTACAATTTACCTATAACGGGGTGTAGCGCAGTTTGGTAGCGCAACTGGTTTGGGACCAGTGGGCCGCGGGTTCAAATCCTGCCACCCCGACCATCTAAAACATACGTGGGCCTTTAGCTCAGTTGGTCAGAGCGTCCGGCTCATAACCGGCAGGTCCTGGGTTCGAGTCCCCGAAGGCCCACCATGTATAATATGCCCAGATAGCTCAGTAGGTAGAGCAGGGGACTGAAAATCCCCGTGTCCTTGGTTCAATTCCGAGTCTGGGCACCATATTACTATTAAGGCAGCTTCTCGCCGACAGATTAAGTCCGAGGGGTTGTTTTTTTTCTGCATTCAAATCAGTCTAAGGAGGGCTGAACACATTTGATTAGAAATTCATTGGATAAAGGAACCATTTGCAGGGTATTTGATATTGTGCCTGCTATAGTTGTCTGATATAATTTTGACATAGATACAAGGTGGATTTCAGAGCAGCTTAAACGTAAAAACGAAAGATTGAGGAAGGAGGAGCTTATGAAATACAGAATTGAAGGCGGTAATTTGCCGGTAGTAATTTGTGAGCTTAAAGCGGGGGAAACATTAATTACAGAAGGCGGTGCAATGAGCTGGATGTCTCCCAATATGCAAATGGAAACAGGTAGCAATGGCGGAGTTGGCAAGGCTCTTGGCAGGTTTCTTTCAGGAGAAAAACTTTTTCAGAACAGATATACAGCCCTTGGCGGATCCGGAATGATTGCATTTGCGTCAAGCTTTCCGGGATCGATTAAAGCTTTTGAAATAGGCCCGGGAAATGAACTCATATGTCAAAAAGGAGTATTCCTTGCAGGGGAAGAGGGAGTTGACCTTTCGGTATATCTTAACAAAAAACTTGGAAAGGGTTTTTTTGGCGGAGAAGGCTTCATCATGCAAAAGCTTAGCGGCAATGGCATTGTTTTTGGCGAATTTGACGGTCATGTGGTTGAATATGATCTCCAGGCAGGTCAGCAGATTGTAATTGATACAGGTCATCTTGCAGCAATGTCAGCAACATGCAAAATGGATATTCAAATGGTACAGGGTGCAAAAAACATGTTTTTTGGCGGAGAAGGTCTGTTTAATACGGTCGTTACCGGGCCTGGTCATGTATGGATACAGACAATGCCTCTTCCAAACGTTGCAGGTGTTATCAGCCCATATATAGCAACAGGAAACAATTAATATATCAATACAGTGCGGAGGATGTTATGGCTCAGTTATATTACAGATACAGTACGATGAATGCAGGCAAATCAATAGAGCTTATTAAAGTCGCATATAACTATGAAGAGAGAGGGCAGCGTGTGATGACGCTGATTCCTGCTGTTGATGACAGATATGGTGTAGGAATTATAACCTCAAGAATGGGCATACAGCGTGAAGCTATGGTTGTCAAGGATGATACCAATATTTTAGAGCTTTTCCTTGCCGAAAAAGAAAAAGGCAATATTGATTGCGTTCTCATAGATGAATGCCAGTTTCTCAGGAAGCATCACGTAGAGGAACTCATTGAAATTGTAGATACATTCAATGTTCCTGTAATGGCATATGGCCTCAAAAACGATTTTAGAAATCAGCTTTTTGAAGGCTCATATTATATGCTGATATATGCAGATAAAATAGAAGAAATCAAAACAATATGCTGGTGTGGACGCAAAGCTACAATGGTTGCAAGAGTTATTGACGGCAAAATTGTCAAACAGGGTGAGCAGATTGTGATAGGAGGCAATGACATGTATGTGTCCTTGTGCCGAAAGCATTACAATGATGGAAGACTTGGCCCTGATGAAAGTAAATCAGAGTAAAACTTGGTATGAGTAAAAGAAAAAACAGAAGACCGGCAATTGTCGGCACATTAAGCAAAAACAAACGAGGCTTTGGATTTGTGACACCTGATTTAAATATCCTGGAAAAGGACATATTTATTTCACCTGAAGACATGAATGGTGCAATGAACGGCGATAGAGTCTGGGTGGATTTAATACCTGAATATCTTTGGGAACAGTCACCGCAGGGTATCATAACCCGAGTGACAGAAAGAAAGCTGAAAGAAATTGCAGGAATTTTTGATAGACGTAAAAATTTTGGGTTTGTAAGTCCTATAGACAGGAAATGCATTGAGGATATATATATACCCAAAGGAGCTTTCAGTGGAGCTAAGACCGGTGATATTGTAGTTGCAGCTATAACAGATTATCCTGATCGTAAAAACAGCGCAAAAGGAAAAATAACAGGCATATTGGCAAGGAAAGGTGAACCAGGTGGCGATATCAAGGCAATAATCCGTCAGAGAGGACTTTTTTTTACTTTTCCATCAAAAGCTGCAGCACAGGCAAAGGCTGTATCAAAAACAGGAATATTGCCACAGGATATTGAAGGCAGAAAAGACCTCAGATCTGAAAATATCATAACCATAGATGGTGAGGATTCCAAGGATTTTGACGATGCTGTTTCAGTCAGAAGGCTTGATAATGGCAACTTCCTTCTTGGTGTTCATATTGCAGATGTAAGCCATTATATAGATGAGGATTCACCTCTTGACAAAGAAGCACAAAAAAGAGGTAACAGTGTATATATAATCAATCAGGTTGTGCCAATGCTTCCGGTAGAGCTTTCAAACGGTATATGCAGTCTGAATGAAGGGGAAGACAGGCTTACGCTGTCTGTTGATATGGAGATAAACCAGGCAGGTGACATTCTGCAGCACAATATATATGAGAGCATTATCAGGTCAAAGCATCGTATGACATATACTGATGTTTCAGATATAATTGAGAATAATGACAAAAGGCTTATCGCTAAATATAGTGATATATGCGATATGCTCTGCGATATGAGTGAGCTTGCCCAGATACTCAGGCGCAAAAGAGAAGAAGAGGGAAGCCTCGATTTTGACATTGATGAAGCTTATATAACTCTCGATAAAAAAGGTATACCTGTAAGTGTTGATTTGTGCGAAAGACGAACGGCAAACAGGATGATAGAAGAATTCATGCTTGCAGCAAACAAAACGGTAGCAGAACAGTTTTACTGGCTTGAGCTGCCATTTGTCTACAGGGTTCATGAAAAACCGGATACAGAAAAAATCAAGGAGTTCAAAACATTCCTTCGGGGTCTTTCAATTACACTCAAAGGGGAGAGTAACAATATACATCCCAAAGCATTAAATAACGTACTTAAACAGGTAGCAGATACAGGATGTGAGAATGTTGTAAATACTATAATGCTGCGGTCTATGAAAAAAGCATTTTATTCAACCGAGTGTGAAGGTCATTTCGGATTGTCAACGAAATATTACTGCCATTTTACATCGCCGATAAGACGTTATCCCGACCTTATAATTCACAGGATAATCAAAGAATATATACATGGTCAGATAAATAATGAAAGGATAGATGTTCTTTCAAAAAAGACAAAGATTGCTGCAGAAATTTCGTCTGATACAGAGCGCACAGCGATTGAGCTTGAAAGAGATGTTGAAAAAATGAAAAAAGCTCAGTTCATGTCAGGCCATATACAGGAAAAATTTGATGGAGTCATAAGCGGAATTACAGGCTATGGCATGTATGTGGCCCTTGAAAATACAATAGAAGGGCTTGTGAGCTTTGAAAATATGTATGATGATTATTATGATGTTTATCCGAAGCAATACAAGGTTGTGGGGGAAACAACGAAGAAAGTATATTCATTGGGCCAGAAAGTAACCGTAATGGTCTGGAATACCAATTGCTACGAAGGAACTATCGATTTCCTGCTTTGCTGAAAAAAGCAGGAAATCAGTTTTTTTGCCTGTCAGGGTTCCAAAAACTTGGAACAAACAGAAACAGCAATGTGAAAAGTTCAAGCCTTCCTACAAGCATAAGCAAAGACATAAATATTTGAGAAGCGGAGTTGAACATTGAAAGATTGCCCTCTATACCGAACATTCCCATGCCGATTCCTGAATTAGACAGAATTCCAGCTGCTGTAGTAAGTGTTGTCTCAAAGTCGAGATTATTGAGGGAAAGCACAATACAGCTTACCATATATACAAGAGCATATACCAGTATAAATGTTGAAATCTGCGAGACCATAGGCCCGGAAATCGCTTTATCACCTATCTTTACGGCTACAACTGACCGCGGATGTATCCGGCGTATGAATCCTCTGAATATCAGTTTGATCATAACAACAATTCTTATAACCTTGATGCCGCCTCCCGTAGATGCGGCACAGCTTCCTATAAACATCAGTGCAAACAAAAGCAGCTTTGACAATACAGGCCAGCTCATGAAATTTGTAAATGTAAATCCTGAGGTGGATATGAAGCTTACAACCTGGATGAATGAATATCTGAGGGAAGTAGCCAGGTCTGTGTAAATCCCGTCTATATATAAATTCATGGCAATTATAAATGTTACAGTTGCAATTATCAGAAGAAAAGCACGAAGCTCCATATTTCCCAAAAAGTCTTTTATTTTTCCATTGAGGACAAAATAGTAGAGGTTGAAGTTGATTGATGCAAATATAGTGAACAAGGTGATAATTATTTCAACATAAAAGCTGCCATAATAAGCAAGTCCTGCTTCATGAGTGATTATTCCGCCAGTGCTTATAGTTGAAAGAGTGTTTACTAATGCTTCGAAAGCAGTCATTTCCCTGCCAAACATAAGTAGCATGAATTCTGCAAAAGAAAGCATGATATACATTATATAAAGTATGCGTGCAGAGTCGCTTATTCTGTTTGATAATTTGTCAATTTTGGGTGCCGGGGTTTCGGCCTTGGCAAGATTTTGTCCTCCTATTCCAAGAGCAGGGAGTATTGAAACAGCAAGTATCAGTATTCCCATACCGCCGAGCCAGTTTGATACAGCTTTGAAGAGGATGAGGCTTTTGGGCTTGATAAATCCGTCTATGCATGTTGCACCTGTTGTAGTAAAGCCTGCAGTTGATTCAAATACAGATTGAGCAAATGTGATGCCCTCTCCTGAAAATGCATATGGAAAAGCTCCAAACAGGCAGCTTATAATCCAGCAGGCTGCAACGATGAGAAACCCATCTCGTGAGCTTATATGACTGTATTTAACGCGTGTCGTTTTGAATATAAAAAAACCTGCTGCAGTATATAGTGAGAAAAAAACGGCAAAAGCTTTAAAACACTCCGTTTCGTTGTAAACAGTGGCACATATGATTGATGGAATCATGCTCAAGCCTGTTACCGCAAGCACCAGTGATGAAATTTTGATAAGTATTCTGTAATTTAAATCCATGTTTTCACCTGATTAATATCTGTTCGGATTCCAGTAATGCGGGATAAAGAACGCAAGGAAAGTAAACAGCTCGAGTCGTCCTGCTATCATTAGGAATGAAAGCACGCACTTAGACCAGCCAGAAAATATGCTGAAATCAAGTGCAGGTCCTACGAGGCTGAAGCCTGGTCCTATGTTACTTATGCATGCTATCGCTGCCGAGGCTGTAGTGGTCATATCATAGTTGTCAACAGCAATAAACAGGGAACCTATAGCGATAAGGGCAACGTATAAAAAAACAAAACTTATTATATTGCTGACAAGGTCGTTTGGCAGATTGTTGCTTTTGAGTTTGACTTTTATTACAGCATTCGGATGCAGTCTGGTGCCGATACTTCTTTTTACAAGCTTCAACAGAACCATTATGCGTAAAACCTTGACACCTCCTGCAGTAGATGAGCTGCAGCCTCCTATGAAAAATAATGCAAATAGAATCGATTTCGCAAATTGCGGCCATAAATCATAGTTGCATGTAGTGTACCCTGTTGTTGTCAGTATTGATATGACATGAAAGAATGAATCTGAAACAGTTTCGCCTATACTATTATTGTCTCCTGATGCAATAAGGGAGAGAGTGACAGGTAATGTAGCAGCAAAAGTTATTAATGCATATAATTTAAATTC
>CAVAON010000100.1:0-6585 GCA_963590215.1 Anaerovoracaceae bacterium
GTATCGGAATTGCCCTGGCGGCTGTCGGTGCGGTCATTCTTGGTGCACCTGCCTTGGTAGCGGGAGTTGTTGCGGCTATCGTCTTTGCCGTGGCCAATCTCGTAATCGTCATCAAGGAACACTGGACAGAGATTTGCGATTTTCTCTCGAACCTATGGGAAAACATCAAGATGCTGGCAAGTACAGCATGGACGGCTATTTCCACAACCATCAGCGGCATTGTATCCGGCATTGCTGAATTCCTGTCCGGTATCTGGACTGCCATTTCCACTACGGCATCTACCATCTGGACTGCCATCAGCACCACCATTGGAGGCATTGTTCAGGGCATTGTTGATACGATCACAAATATCTGGAATGGTTTTGTAGAAATCTTCGGTCCTCTACTTGAAGCCTTCCGATACTTGTTTGAGACAATCTTCCAGGCAATTCAAATCCTCATCGGCATGGCGATGGATGCCATTAGTACAAAGATCCAGGAAATCTGGAATGCGATTGTTGAATTTCTTACTCCGATCTTGCAGACTATACAGACTCTCTTTCAGACAGCCTGGACTGCAATTCAGACCGTGATCACTACTGTGTTGAATGCAATTAAGTCCTTTGTGACTTCTGTGTGGAACGCAATCAAATCGGTGGTCACCACGGTGATGAATGCCATCAAGAGCGTGGTTTCTTCTGTTTGGAACAGCATCAAGACACTGATCACAAATGTGATGAATACCATTCGTACTACGGTTACGAATATCTGGAACAACGTAAAAAGCTCCATCAGCAATATCATCGGCCAGATCTATAACGTGATCCACTCAGGCTTTGAGCGAGCAGTGAACTATGTGAAGGGCCTTGCATCGCAGGCTTACAACTGGGGACGCGACCTTATCATGGGAATCGTCAACGGCATCAAGTCTGCTATAGGTGCTGTTACGGATGCTGTAAACGGTGTGGCAAACAAGATCCGCTCCGTGCTTCACTTCTCTGTCCCGGATGAAGGCCCTCTGACAGATTATGAATCCTGGATGCCTGACTTCATGGCAGGACTTGCCAGAGGCATCGAACAGAGCAAGAGCCTTGTAGCAAAAGCAATGGACGGTGTTGCATCTGATATGGTGATCAATCCTCAGATTGGAAGAATGGAAACAGCCACAGCCGCTGTATCAGCAGGAACAGCAGATACGCTCTCTGGCATTACCGCCGCAATCCGTGATGGGCTTTCTGGTATCACTGGTCAGACAGGAGACATTGTGATCCCGGTTTACCTTGGTGGCACCATGCTTGATGAAGTTATCGTAAATGCTCAGCAAAGAGCAAATCTAAGAAGCGGAGGAAGGTAAGATGGCATTTATACAATATTTGAATTTCAATGGAACCAACCTCCCTTTCCCGGATTCCTACGACATTAGCTTATCGGATGTGGAGGCAGATTCCAGCGGAGAGACAGAGGCAGGAACCACACAGCGAGATGTGGTAAGGACGGGTGTCGTAAAGATATCCGTCTCTTTCTCTGTTTCACCGAACTGGCTTAAGCAGCTGACGGTTTTCTCAAAACTGCCAAAGATCACCGTGCGGTATTTCGATACGCAGGAGCTGGAGCTAAAAGAAACAGAAATGTATATCAGCGGCTATAAGGCAAGCCTTGAGAAGGATACCTCATATAAGGGACTTTGGACGGTGAGCTTTACGCTGAATGAATATTGATGGAGGTGGTTGTTTGTACCCGGTATCGGATGCCTTTAAGACGGCAATAGAACAGAATTCAAGAAAATATTACTGGACGGGAACCATCACCGATAAGAACAACAAGGTCTATGAGTTTGGCAATGAGGATATTGTCAAAGGCAGCGGATACATTACCCGTCAGTGCTGCGGTAATTCCGAAATCGAACTCGGTACCGTCTATGCGGCGGAACTTGACATCAGCCTGTTCTGCGACATTGACAGATACACTCTGGATGATGCAGAGATCCGGCTGTGGTATCACCTTGTCCTGGAGGACGGCAGCGAGGAGTCCATTCCAATGGGTGTGTTTTACGTGGCAGAGGCGAACAGGCAGCTTAAGACCATAGAACTGAAAGCCTACGATGCGATGCTGAATCTGGAAAAGAATTTCAATAATGGCCTTTCCAGCGCATATCCCTATGACTTTCTGACGCTTCTCGCAAAAGCCTGTAAGGTGGAGCTGGCACAAACCCAGGAGGAGATTGAAAGCTTGCCAAACGGTACAGAGCTTTTGGGTATCTACCAGGACAATGACATCGAAACATGGCGTGATTTCCTCTGCTATCTTGCACAGGCACTCGGATGCTTTGCCACTATAGATCGGGACGGAAAGCTCCTGTTTGTGTCTTATACCACTGAAGCAGTAAAGGTCATCAATAATACGCATCGGTTCAGCAGCAGCTTCTCCGACTTTGTCACGAGATACACAGCTGTGAGTTCCACAAACAAGAGGACGGAAAAGGCAGAGTATTATGCCATAGATCCGGATGACGGGCTTACCATGAACCTTGGTGTGAATCCCCTTCTGCAATTTGGTCTGGATGAGACAAGGGAGCGGATCGTAAAAAATATCCTAAGTTCCATCACCGGGTTTGAGTATGTTCCTTTTGATTCAAATACGATTGGTGACCCATCACTGGATGTTGGTGATGTACTTCGCTTCACAGGCGGTCATGCTGATGAGAGCCGAAGGGCGGCCATTACCTCCATCACCACAAAAATCAACGGCAAGCAGACTATCAAGTGTGTCGGCAAGAATCCAAAGCTTGCAGAAGCCAAGAGCAAGAACGATAAGAACATCTCCGGTCTGATCAACTCCATTACCGAGACAAAGCTTAGTATCTATACCTACACCAATGCACTGGCACTGGATGTAGGCGAGGAAAAGGCTTCCATCATAAATCTGGAGTTTGCCTCCGGGGATGAGACAAACGCAGAGTTTCATGCCCAGTGCATTCTGCAGGTATCGAGCAATGCAGATACAAGAAGTGTTACAGCAGAAACGACTGTGGATTTTGGAAACACGGAAGATGCAGATGGAAATGTTGTAGAGAACAAGAAAGTGATCTCCTTCCCAATCTCCTGGAATGAGGACGGCAAGTCTGAAATCACACTGTATTACATGTTGGATGGCCTTGAGGTCGAGGAGTTCCATCCGAAGGAAACTTGGCTCAGCGGTACGCATCTTCTGAGCCTCTATTATCCGATCATGAGCCTTACGGCAAATGAGCTGCATACCTTTGAAGTGCTAATCTCCATGAAAAATGGAACCGGGCATTTCGATGACCAGGACATCATTGCAACAATCACAGGCCAGGGACTTGGCACTCAGGAAAGATGGGACGGACGCATCACAGCGGATGATACTCTGCAGCTTATCAAGCTTTCTGGTATGCCTACACACATTATGCACGATGCCATTACGGTCCATAGCATTGCTCCTAAAAAGAGTGAGCTGTCTGACAGCCTTGGAAGTATCTCGCTTTCCGGTATGCAGCTTCATACGCTTACGGATACACTTCGTCTGTTTACGCCAATCGTGCATGACATCATTGAAACAGCAGACCGTAAGAAGATGCAGTATGACAAGCAGTACATCCTGGATGATACCGAGTTCTCGCTCAGAAAAGATTACTCGATTTCCGGCGGCACAGAGTCGAAACTCGACAGAGGCCGCATGACCAAACTTGTAATCTCTACGGAGAATTTTGAGAAGCTGACAGCTCTCACGATTCTGCCCTTTGACACAGATCCTTTTATCGATATGACCAGAATCCATGCTGCAGATATATCTCTGACGGATCATACCGAACTTTCAGATTCTGCTGTCATTCTGAAGAAGTCCTATGACAGGCAGATTACTGGCGAGGCTATGGAGATTGACCGCGGCAGTCTTGCAGCATTTCCTCTTGGACTTGCAAGCATGGAAACAATCAACGAACTGGAGGTAACGAATGGCTGATTATGTAACACTCGAAGAAATATTAAATACCATAGACAACATGACCATCCTCCGGGACAACAGCCTGCAGGATGACGGAATAGACACTATTGATGGTGTGGACTGGTTCTCCTACAACGGTAAGACAGCATCCACCCTCTATGTCAGCGGAAACTCCTGGATTGGCTTTGGAGAGAACGCAGAGCATCTGCGAATTATAAGACGCGACACCGATCTCATGACGCTTCGCCGGGAGGAAGGTACTCTGCTTGGAACATACAAATTCCTTCATGTTCGCTGGGAGGGCTATTCCGTACATGGCAATCGCATCGAGGATACAAGGCTTATCTGGGACTGCCTGCTCTTTGATACCGGAGACATCTGTGTTCACTTTGATGTGATTCCCACAAACAGCAATTACCTGGCGGAATCGAGCCTGATCACGGGAGCAAATACCATCTCTTTTACACCGCTTTCTGGGAAGACGATATCCTTTAAGGCGGTCGATGCGGATGGGACGAGCTATACTTATCAGGATCATGCTTTGGCGCTTCTTGATCCTTACAATCGAAGGTATCTCATTTCAGATGCCAATGGTGATGTCTACACCATCAGTGAGGAAACGCTGACAAAGTTAGACCAGACGGAACTTACTGCAGAGCTGTTTGAAACCTACGGTATTCAAGATGTTCCGGATGGAAAGCTGCTTCTGGAACTGAAAGACCCAACCATCCTTTACTGGCACGATTCCGAGAATCCCTTCCCTCCGTTTCGTGCCACCTACAGCGGTGTACCTGTCCCGCAGGTGCTTTACTCCGAAAATGTCGACATGTCAGATTCAACCATCATTGGCATTGAGAAAGTGGTCTGCGACTGTGATGACAAGGTGCTGTTCGCGGTTTCCTTTGACGATGGCGAGAGCTGGTGGAGCTGCATCGATTCTGTCTGGGCTAAGCTCTCTGAGGAAAAATCCGGCATGTCAAAAGCGGCACTGGAGGCAATCAGTGTGGATGCCTGGGCGGAGAAAGCCATCACCGGACAGATTAAATATCGATTTATCATAAGCGGCGAGAATGGATACCTAAAATCCATCACCACCGACTATCTGAATGTGGAGGAATGATCATGCTAAAAGGAAAAACAACGATTGAGCTGACCGATGTGCATACCGGGCAGAAAGAAATCTATGAAGATAACAACATGGTAACAGAAGCCGTCTCTGATATTTTCAATACGAATATCCTGGGAATGCTTTATAACGGTACAACTTTCAATGGTTCCTCTGGGGATGCATGGATGCTGCCTATCAAGAAAAATCTGATGGGCGGCATTCTTTTATATCAGAATGAACTGGAGGAACGTGAGGATAACATCTATGCGCCGCTTTCCAATCCGCTGATCGGCTATGCCTCCGATGATGCCAACAACACCGAGGACACCAAAAGAGGAAGCCGAAACCTTACGGAGAGCAAAGAGGTTGATGGCGGCTATCGTTTCGTCTGGGACTTTGCAACCTCTCAGGCAAACGGCACGATTTCTGCTATCGGTCTTACAAATACGCTGGCTGGAAAAGGAACCCAGTATGCGACAAATTACATGGTGCGTATTGGTACCTGGTCTGCAAATGTAAACAGCATTTATAAGAACTATCTGGAAAGAGGCAATAAGCGTCTTTACATCAAGGACGGATACCGACTGGAAATGACCACCTACTACAATTCCACTCAGGCAGTCCTCCGAAAGCTGAAAGACGAATATCTACATGCATTGCTCGTTACAAGACCGCTTGCGGATTATACAACCGAGGCTGAAGAGGAGGTCTATATCGAACTGGGGCATTATCCCTACTATTATCACTACACGGGCGGCAGTAAGGATGGGACAGAAGAAACTGCCAACACCAGCTCGGATGTAAGAACGTATCTGTTCCATGGCGCAGATGGCAAGTGGTATGGCATTGCAAGACGGGATAACCGTAAATACAGCTATACCAGCGGAAGCCGGGAGTACTATGATCACGTAAGCTATGAGTGGTACATCGACATTATTGACGGTGATCAGTGTACGAGTAAGAAGATCGTGACGCCAAGCGGGATCTCCGATTTTGAAGGCATCGGTATGAGCGGTAAATGGCTGATGTGCTATACCGGAACTAAGATCTATCGCATCGATACAACGAATATCGCAGACATAGAGCTTGTTCCGAACATCACCTATAACTCATCTAATTTCTGGACCTACATCGTGGATGATGACATCGTCATTAATGGCTGGTATTTCCTGGACGGTGAGCCAAAGCTGTATATCCGTGACACCGCAGAGAACTACTCTGTAGCCTGGGGACGAGGTCAGATGGCAAGATACAAGACCTATGCTCTTCGCGAATGGATGTATCGCAGCAATGACTATTACCTGTACCGAGAGCTGTACCTGTATACTCCGTATCTTGCCACCATCAATAACCTCGGATCTCCAGTCATTAAAACAGCCGATAAGACCATGAAAATCACATACACCATCACGGAGGAGTGATGGACAACATTACGGAATCAAGCATCTCTTCGGAGGTGCTTTTTTCATACCAAAAATCAAAGGAGGAACTTCAAAATGAAAGAATTCTGGAACTCGATACAACTTATTTTCAC
>CAVAON010000101.1:0-6568 GCA_963590215.1 Anaerovoracaceae bacterium
GTATAGGCAGAGTTATGGAATAGCGGAATAGGTCCAACTTTTCGTCCGCATGCCCTTTGTAGGAAAAACTATTTACAAAATACATACAAGCCCTGATTTGTCAAAGTAATACTTTATTTCAGATGTTTTCTTGCCATCGGTTTTAGTAAAACAGTAAACCTTTGGATTTGTTTCATCTACCGAATAGCCATAGAGACTCAGATTTTGTGCAATGCCCTCTTTTGCCTCCGAAACATTTGTTGTATAACCTGCATTCTTGCTATATCCGTAGCCCAAATCAACGCAAGCAATTACAAATGCTATAACAAAAACAATGATGCTCCTTAATTTTTTGCAACAATGTATTCTGTTTCTTCTATTCCGTCAGAATTCAAAATATCCAATAATCGAAATACCGGACCTGAAGGATGTGTTCTACTTGCTTCCCATGCCTCAACAGTTTTCTTTGACACACCCATGTAGGTAGCAAAAACAGTTTGAGTCATCCCTGCTTTCATTCTAATTTCGCGTATTTCTTTACCTGAATACTCTTTTACCGGAAAAATTGAATATGTTTTTTCTCTAGCTTTCCCTTTGCCTTTTTCATATTCAATAGCTTCCTCCAAACCTTCCTTTAAATCCTCAAACAACGAGCTCATAGAATCATCTCCTATTCTTACTTGCTTCTTCTTTTAATGATTTAACCAATTTCTTAAGAACATTTTTCTCTTCAGCTGTAAGATTTTCCTGATCCTTTTTTTCAAAAGCAGTAATCAAATATATTACTTCATATTCTGCAAAATCTGTGTAACAAACTCGTACACTGCCACTCTTTCCTCTATTCTCCAATGGAAATCTCACCTTACGAATCCCACCAGTTCCTTCCATAATCGGACCAGACTCCGGATCTTTCAACAGCATTATCTGCAATGCTCGAAGTTCTTCATCATCAAGACCAATCTCTTTTCATCGTTTTGTAAATAAGGGAACCTCTATAAATGTCCTTGTCATTAGTACTACCTTCTTTCATCATGGTACACCCTATATTATAGGGTATCAATAATGTCTTTTTTAACATAATAATTGTACCCTCTGTCAAGAGCAGAGTCATTGGACTTTTAGTCCAATGACCATAGCCCTAATACATTTAGTTCGAAAGAATGTGTTACTGAAAAGGCAACGAAGCCCTTGGATCAAGAAAGAATTAATGATTTAGACACTTATTTTTTTCGTATCGTGGCTATTCATAAAGTTGTATATTATGGGGTCCCTCCCCACTTCGTGCGGTCCTCCCCATAATTATGAATCAATTGTAAATAAGTTGTACAATTATTCCTGTCCACCTTCCAAAGCCTTATAAAATCAAGGCTTCCGGTGCTAAGTTAGTACCATGCCGTGGCAGACGAATAAACTTTTATCATTTATCTAAAACCTCGATTTCTCCAAGTTAATCTTTGATTTTGAATAAATACAAAGATGCGAAGTGGTGGTATAGGGAAACACGCCTTACTATTTCCTGAGCCATTGCGGTGTCTGCGCTCCATCTCGGTCAGCGCCAAACAAGCGCCACTGGTTCTTAACACTTTCAAATGCTCGTGCATGCGCTTTCCGTGTAAAAAAAGCTGCAGAATCTCCATTTAAAGAAATTCTGCAGTTCTTGATAGAACTGACTTCTTATATATTTCACCTACAGATACTGTACCTATAGGACATGCTATTGTGAAAAATCTGAGTGCCTCTCACCTTCAGATTCCATCCGTTCTCTACGATCCGTCAATCGTTCTCCGTCATATGCAAAACACAATGTTCCTTGAACCGGATGCTCTATTCCCAATAGTTCCCGTGCCAATGCTGACATTGATGTCGTAATGCCTTTATGATCAATATGTCTGTCATCAACCACTGTAACTTCTATGGACGGATCATTAATATAATTTAATTTTGCCCCTATTGGAATCGCATATTTACTAAAGCAGAATGGGCCTCTCTTAGCATCCTTAGCTATCTCTGCAGCTGTTTCTTCATCAAGAATCTCATGACCTTCCGGTGCCATTTTCTTTAACCGGCTTTCTGTTCCACTAATCTTGGCAATACATTCTAACAATGAATAGGCCTCCTCCGGCTGCAATGCATAGAACTCTCTTTTTCTTTCCTTGCCATCAAATGTTTCAATAGAGCGAAGATCCGGATTTAACTTGTCAATCATTTCATGCAATACTAAATCTGTCAGATTAGAGTTTACTTCATAGATTGCATAGGCTCTAAAAGCATACGGTATTGCCTCGCTCCTATTTAATTGATTCATTCGCTTCTCAAGATCCTTGGCATATCCGATCTTTACATAGTCCGGAAATGATGGATTTGTGAGAATATAAATGACTCCTCTTTTCATAATGCACTCCTCTTTTCATAATGCACTCCTCTTTTCCAAAAAATCAGCGTAAGCGTTTCAATTCATTAATCTGATTTTATAAGCCTGATAAAGTCCTCATTACCAGATCAACATCTTTGTTTTCAAGTTCCTGTATAATGTGCAGATAGGTCTTCTGCGTTGTTGTCATGCTGGCATGTCCCAGCCTTCTTGCCACACTTGCAATGGACACTCCCGCAAATAAAAGCAAGGATGCATGAGTATGTCTTAAGCCATGTATGGAGATCTCAGAAATGCCACATGCCTTGCAATGCCGGATCAGCACATCATTCACAGTCGAGTTATAAATCTTGTTCTCTCCAACAAAGATGGGCTTGTCCTCTGGCATACCTTTGATCAACTCAGAAAACTTCACAACGATCTGCCAGTCGATCTGAATCTTTCGCACTGATGACTTATTCTTGGTTGGCTGGAAGCCGCCCTCTCCTTTATAATCCCAGGTCTTGCTGATAGATAAAGTCTGTCTGGCAAAATCAAAATCTGCCGGAGTAATGGCCAGAGCCTCTGAAAATCTCATGCCTGTTTTTGCAACCAGAAGGATAAACCAATCCCAGTTCACTTCTTCCTTAATATCCAGGTGAGCAATCAATGTATGAAGCTCAAATTGATTCAGGTACTTGATTTTCTTTGCTCTTGGAGATTTTCCTTTGATGATCGCCTTTCTTGTGGGATCACGCTCGATCAATCCATCATCTACCGCATCCAAAATTGCACCCTTCAGCTGATGATGAAAATCCAATGTGGTCTGTCTCTCATGATCCTTCGCATAGTCATTGAGAAGTTTCTGATAAGCAGTCCTTGTCACCTCACTCACCTTCAGATCCGGTGCCAGTTTCTCCACCCATTTCTGCGTCATCATATACTTTGCCAGTGTCGCATCTCGAATGGCTCCCTTCTTGTATACATCAATCCACTGTTTGTAATACTCACAAAACAGCTGTGTATTGTTCATATCTTCTTGCATAAGCTACCGTCCTTTCCTGAAACAACTTACGCTGATACAAACAATTAATAGATGATGTATTGCAAGATTTCATCCTTAGAAAGTGCTAAGCAATGGCTTAACTTCCTCGTCCAGAGTCTTCTTCAATTCTTCCATGCACTTCGCATAATATTTGAATTTCGGAAGAGCATTTTCCTGGGCTGCCTTGTAGCTTGTGAAATCAATGGTCGCCTTGATTACGCTGGCATTTGGAATCTCTCCGTTGCGATAATGGAGAGCCGCATACATCACATCTTCCTTGGATGCATACCAGGTAATACAGAAGTCCGTGATCACCTTGTCGATACAATCATGCTTCATATTTTCCACAATATTTAAGATGGACTGGCCCCTATATTTATTCTCATCCTCCTCAATATCTTCAATGAGGCTGGTCATGATCTCAGCCACCTTCGGATTCTCTTTCCGCAGTTCCTCTACATACTGCTTTACTTCCTCGATCTGCTTCTGTCTTTCCTTAGGAGTCACCTCTTCGTCACCATCTTTTGGGGTGACAATGTTCTGGATCAGGTTGATGATATATTCATAATCAATCTTGGTATTGCTATAAGCCATCAGCTCATAATCCTGATCAACCCCTGGCTCATCACCATCCTCACCTTCCGGCTTGTCTTCCTTTAACTCCTCTTTTGTATTGAGATATACACCGGCATAATCATCATATTCTTCCATGGTGATGCCATAATCTGCCAGCACACTGTCATCGTATTTCGTAAAAGATTTCAGCTGTGCAAAGAGCTTATCAAACTCCTGGAAAAGCTTCACGAAAATCTTCTTTTCCTTTACAGACATTGTCGGTACGTCAGTCGGTTTTTCTGCACATACTCTGACTGCTGATAAAGCCTTTCTGAAGGCCGGTTCTATTTCTTCCCACTCTGCTAAAAGTGCCGTCTCTGTACTTCCAGCTGAGTATAATTTCACGGCATTATCTACCGACTGTTTGAAAAGCTTCGGTGCCTGGAAAGTGACAATCTGACCATAGGTCTTGTTCTTATCATAAATACGATTGGTTCTGGAAAATGCCTGGATCAGATCGTGGGGTCCCATGGGCTGTCTGTCAATAAAGATGGTAGACATGCAAGGGGCATCAAATCCAGTCAGCAAACGATCCACAACAATCACAAGATCCAGCTGCTCGCTTCTGCTCTTAAACTTCGCATCCTTTCTGGCTAGTCTCTTATTCAGATTGGCATTATAGCCCTGGATCTGAGCTGTATCAAACTTTGTGCCAAACATATGGTTATAATCGTCCAGGGATCCCTGCATCTTCTCCTGATTTACTTGGGAACCTTCTTCATTCTCAGACACAGAATAGGTGATAGCAAACTTCGGAAAATCCGGAAGCACCTGCTTGATCTTCTCATCGATCACCAGCTCTGTCTCATCATTTTTTACACGAGTCAAAAGGTCATAATATTTCTGTGCCATCTGAATGGAACTGGTCGTAAGAAGTCCCTCATAGGTCCTGCCTTTACCATTCTGGAAGCCCAGCTTGTGATAGGACTTATTCAGGATAATATCCAGCACCCTGAGCATATGTGTCTCATTGTCATAAGATGCCGCATCGGTTTCATCCGCAATGCTCTTGGGACCGTTGTGCTCCACCTGAAAGCCCAAAACTGCCGAGTCATGAATGGCATTTTGAATAGTATATCTATGAAGACGCTCTCCATATAGCTCCTCAGTAGTACGAGGCAAATCTCCCATCTGTGGATATGGATTTTCTGCAAATCTTGGGGTTCCGGTAAATCCATACCAGAGGGATCTTCCGAAGAATCGCTCCAGCTCCCTTTTGGTCTTTGGTGTCACTGCCCTGTGGCATTCATCCACCACAAATGCGATCTTTAAATTCTTGATCTTATTGTATTCCGGTGTTCCTTCTTTTAGTCGCTTGCTGATCAAAATCTGCAGCTTCTGAATGGTGGTAACGATCACCTGTCTGTCATCCGATTTTAGTTTCTTTTTCAGATCATTTACATTGTCCGTTTCATCTACATCCACCAGGTCATTGTTGGCATAGGCCTGGAACGCCATCGTAGTCTGAGTATCCAGATCCTTTCGGTCGATGACAAAAATGGTCTTATCAATGGCCGGAATATCCATCAGAAGATTTCTGGTCGCTTTGTAAGAAGTCAAGGTCTTACCAGATCCCGTCGTGTGCCATACAAAGCCCGACTTACCGGATTTTGATGCTTCACGAATGGCTTCAATGGCATGAATCTGATAAGGTCTCAAAAGAATCAGCCTCTTGGCATCCTCATCCAGGACAGTATATCTGGCGATCATCTCATGAGCCTCCGGAATACGAAGGACACTCTTAGCAAAATCCAGATAATCCGGCACAGGATTATTCTCATTATCCACCCATCCACTCATGAACTTCGCATTCAACTCTGTATCGCTAGCCGCTGCAAAATATTTGGTATCTACGCCATTACTAACAACAAACATCTGAACCGCAGAGAAAATGCCGGTAAACTTTCCTTCTCCAATGTATTTCTTGATCTGATTGAAAGCTTCCATGTAGGAATGCTGCTTATTCTTCAGCTCAATGTGAATCATAGGAAGACCATTGATCATCAGCGTCACATCAAATCTACGATCCCGGTTCACAGCCGTAGCAGCCACCGATGTATCTTCATCCGTCTTCAATGCTGTATACTGGTTGATCACTTCATAAACACTGGATCCCCCGGCAATATGCTCATGATTCATTACTACAAGATGCAGACGCTTGGTATCACGCTGCACATGAACCATTACCTTGCCATTCTCTCCCACCAGCCATTCACCGGCCTTATAAAAAGACGAAAACTGAAGCTGGTTCTTTACCTGCTCAAATTCCGCATCAGATAAGGATTCACCGTTCAAGCGATCCTTGTTATTCTGCTCCAAGATATATTTAAAGTTTTTCCAGAGATCTTCTTCTGTCTTCAGATCTTCCCTATAAGTCCACTGGGAATCTCCGTAAACCAGCTGATCAATCAGCTTTTTCTCAATAATGCTCTCTAACTCTGGCATCTTTTTCATCTCCTACTTTGTCGTTATTAGTGTCATCTGTATGTAAAATGCGACTTTTACGGGCCATTTTTGCTTATGATGGTGAAGAGTGATGACCTTGTCAATCTGATTAAAAAACCGGCCAATCTTGTGCT
>CAVAON010000102.1:0-6471 GCA_963590215.1 Anaerovoracaceae bacterium
ATATTACTATTTATTTAAACAAGAAATCCCATACTCTTTTCTTTCATTTTAACATTCTGTTGTTTTTTCGTGCATTTTATTGTTTTTTTCGTGCAAATATCATATAATATGTATATATTAAGCACGAAAGGAGATGATTTTATGGCTGCTTCTACTACTAATATAAGTATCCGTATGGATTCTGCCCTGAAAGCTCAGGCTGATGCTCTATTTGGAGAGCTTGGCATGAATCTTTCTACAGCATTTAATATATTTGTCAGACAGGCTCTTCGTGAAGGAAGAATTCCTTTTGAAATTTCTCTTAACCAGCCGAATTCCGAAACAGTAGCTGCTATGCTTGAGGCGGAAAGGATTGCAAAAGACCCTTCGGTTAAAGGTTACACCGATATGGACGAGTTATTTGCAGAACTTGAGAAATGAGTAAAACCAAATACATTGTCAAGCCTACATCAAAATTCAAAACAGACTACAAGCTGGCCGTCAGGCGCGGCCTGAAAACAGATCTTCTGAAAGCTGTTGTTACTGACCTCGCTATGGGAAAAGAGCTTTCTGATAAACACAGGGATCACGCTCTAACCGGCAACTGGGCCAGGCACAGAGAGTGTCATATCCTTCCTGACTGGCTTCTTGTATACCGTATCGAGGACGATGTTCTTATTCTTACTTTAACAAGAACCGGAACCCACAGTGATATATTTGGGAAATAACCGCAAAGAATCTGTGAAAAACAACTTTCACAACCTTCTCCATAGTCAAAGACCTGTTGTACCTTATTTTAAATTGGATACAACAAAAGCAAGCGCAGATGGTCTTTAGTGGTGTTCGTCAAATGTACCTGTCTAAATATGCATAAATTTGTCCTTTCTCCAAAAAGAAAACGCCCTCAAATATGAGAGCATTTCCAATAAATTGAGATATATTCAGTTATAACTTACGATCTGTTCCAAAGTATAAAGAAGCGTACCGTTTGTCTTGGCATCTTCTGCGATTTTTTCGTCAAATCCGCTTTCCGAAAACAGAGCATAATAAAATGCTGCTTTTTCTTTCAGCGGAGTCAGTTTAGCCAATGTATTGAGATATTCGGCATAGGTAAACGGCTCCTTCTTGAATTTACACTCTCCGACAAGATACTTTTCTGCTCTCTGGTCAGTAGCAAGCAAATCAATTTCAGTTTCTCCGATTCTGAGTCCGTTTTTTGCATTTTTATCTTTGATTGTGGTTTTTCCCCACCACCGTCCCATCTTGGAATACCGGAACGGCAGCTCGTTCTTTTTCTGTTTTTCCCGAACAAACTCTCGGCAGACATCTTCAAAGGCGGAGGAAGCAAATTCGTGAAGCGCCGGCTCTACGATATATTCATACACACCGTCTACATCACCATCCTCAAGCTGAGAGAAGTTAGCAAATCCAAAGGCATACCAAAAGCGGAAAAAGTTATCCGTCAATCTATATGTTCCCCTGTTTCCGTTTGCCTGCTCCTTTACTTTCGCATCCACAGAAAACTCCCGTTCTACAATGCCAAGCGCAATCAGATTTTTAAGATACACGCTGGTTTTAGATGTGTCTTCCACAAGAGATTTCTGACTGATATTATTTAAGGTTGTGTTGCCGAGGGCAACCGCTTCGATGATAGAGTTGTAAATCGGAGTTTCCCGAAGCTCCTGATGAAGCAGGAATTCAACCTCGCTGTATAGGATACATCCTTTTGTCAGAATGTTTCGCTTAATATTTTCTGCAACGGACAACTTTGGATTCCATTGTCTTAAATAATGGGGAATGCCGCCGAGAACAGAGTAAGCGATTACCTTATCAAGCCCGGAATATTCGGGGAAAAATTTAACTGCATCGTAAAACCCCATTTCTTTCATCTTGTAAATTCCGGTGGCGCGACCGTAAAGTGGATTCTTCTCCGCAAGCAGTTCCTTTTCAATAAAGCTCATCGCACTGCCGCACAACACGACCATCACATTCGCATTTCGAAGTTCTGCATCCCACAGGTTTTGCAGAATGGAAGGAATACTCTTGTTGCCTTTACACATATACGGGAACTCATCTATAATAAGGAGCTTTTTTTTATCTCCGTAAGGCAAATCGAGAATAGCACGAATAGCTTTTTCCCAATCGGCAAATTCGGTAACATAGTTACTTGCAGGAATGTTCTCCTTTAATATCTGCTTCGAGAACTTCTGAAGCTGTACTCCATCGGTTGTCTGGGTGCAGGAAAAAAAGATATGCGGTTTCCCTTTACAGAACTCCCGCAAAGTTTCTGTCTTGCCAACACGCCGCCTGCCGTAGAGTACCACAAGCTGACCGCCCTCTGTTTCGTATTTGTCATTTAAGAATTTCAGTTCTGTTTCTCTGCCGATAAACATTTAAGCACCTCCGCTTATATCTAATCCTGATTTACTAAATCATGATTTGATATTATTATACCCAAGAACAGATAAAAAATCAAAGGTTTTTACAAAAGCTATAAAAACTGCATTTATATATTGACATTTGCAGTTTTTCGTTTGCTGTAGTTATACATTCATTTTTGGCATAATAAAAGACACGATTTCTCGTGTCCCTGTTGATTTCGGGAAACATCGTGGACCACAGACAGCTCTCATCATCCATTAGGCTTACCGCCGGATTCCCTGCATAAACCCCACTTCTTATGAAATCCGCTTTGCATCCCTAATTTTAACAAAGAAAATAACAACCTGACATCGGCTGCCTGATCATACCCTCTTTGCATCCATCAGTTACTCAAAGTCAACCTCATTTCCATCGGGCTTATACCGGTTCACCGGTTTCAGCCCCCTGAAACTCCACCTGCTCACAGCTTCATTTCAGTTTTCTGGTTTCAGTGATCTGTGATGCAGCCCACGATGGGCTACAAAAGCAAAACTGCCAAAGGCAATTTTGCTTTTAACATTCTACCACACAAAGCCCATTTTGTATATAGTTTTGCAAACAAAAAGACCCGGAAAATCCAGGTCTTTTTAGGAATATTTACATAAACCAACTATTTAGTAGTTGCATCATATAAAGCTTCTGCGTTGTCCCATTCTGCAATGATTTCAGGGATTACCTTGTACAGGTCACCTACGATACCAAAGTCAGCAACTTCAAAGATTGGTGCATCAGGATCCTTGTTGATAGCAACGATCATGTCTGATGTCTGCATACCTGCAAGGTGCTGAATAGCTCCTGAAATACCGCAAGCGAAGTAGATTTTAGGTTTTACAGTTGTGCCTGTCTGACCAACCTGATGTGAGTGATCAATCCAGCCAGCATCTACTGCTGCTCTTGATGAACCTACAACTCCGCCAACCTTGTCAGCGAATTTCTTGATAAGTTCAAATCCTGAAGCATCGCCGAGTCCTCTTCCGCCTGAGCAGATGATGTCAGCGTCTGTAAGTGATACCATTTCCTTTGCTGATTTAACGATATCAGCAATCTGAATATGGATGTCCTCTGCCTTAACCTTAGGGTCAGCAACTACGATTTCACCTGTAGCTCCTGCAACTCTTTCTCTTTTTTGCATTACGCCAGGTCTTACTGTTGACATCTGAGGTCTTGTCCTTGGGCAGATGATTGTAGCCATAAGGTTACCGCCAAATGCAGGTCTTGTCTGCTTGATGCCTGTTGATGGGTCGTTAGGATCCAAAGTGCTTGTATCAAGAGTTGTGTTCTTCTTTGCATATTCTATATAGCTTGAAACCTTAACGTCAAGTCTTGTACAGTCTGCTGTAAGACCTGTATTGCATCTTGCTGCAATTCTTGGAGCAAGGTCTCTTCCGATATGAGTTGCACCGTAAAGAACGATTTCAGGCTTGTATTCGCCGATTACTGTTTCTAATGCCTTAGTATAACCGTCTGTAGTGTAGTTCTTAAGAAGCGGATCTGCTACAAGGTAAACCTTCTCTGCACCATATTCAAAGCATTCTGCTGCCAGAGGTTCGATGTCAGCCTTGTCGCCTAAAAGAACTGCGCAGATTTCTGTTTCTGCACTAATCTCTTTTGCAAGTCTGTAGCCTTCGCCTATGAGTTCAAGAGCAACATTCATAAGCTTGCCCTGTCTCTGCTCTGCAAATACCCATACTCCCTTGTAATCATCAAGGTCAGCAGCAACATCAAGCTTCTTTTCTTCTATTGCACCGAACTTACAAGCTGTAAGGCACTGGTTACAGAAAGTACATTTAGCGTTGATTTTAGCTACTTTTCCTAATTTATTTCCGCTGTATGCTTCAAATTCAAATGCGTCCTGAGGACATGACTTAAAGCACTGACCGCAGCCGATACATTTTTCTTTAATAATATTAATAGCCATTTTCTTTCCTCCCTATTAGATTGAATGTTTAGCCTTAAGGTTGATAAGCAGGTTCTTTGCCTGTTCTTTTTCAGTATCTCCTTCGATCTTAACGCCCGGCTGTTTAGGTGCAGGTGTAAATGATCTGAATACGTTTGTAGGTGATGCTTCAAGACCAACCTTAGTCAGGTCAACTTCTATATCCTTTGCATTCCATGTAGTCATCTTCTTTTCGCCGAAGATGCCCTTCATAGTCATGTATCTAGGAGTGTTGAGCTCTTTGATTGTTGTAAGAAGGCAAGGAGTCTGAATCTTAATGAGTTCATATCCGTCTTCTAACTGTCTCTTAACTGTGATATCTTTGAGGTTGTCAGCAATTTCAAATTCCTCTACATATGAAACCTGAGGAATTCCGAGTTTTTCGGCAAGCTGAGGTCCAACCTGTGCAGTATCTCCGTCGATTGCCTGTCTTCCTGTGAAGATAAGGTCGAAATCTCCGTTTTCTTTAACCCATTTTTTAACAGCAGCTTCAAGAGTATTTGAAGTAGCCCATGTATCTGAGCCGCCTACTGCTCTATCTGAAATAAGGAAACCTTCGTCTGCACCCTTTGCGATACATTCGAATAACAGGTCGTTTGCCTGTGGAGGTCCCATTGTGATTACTGAAACTGTTACGTCATCAAATTTATCTTTGATCTTTAAAGCTTCTTCTAAAGCGTTAGCATCGTCATTGTTCAAAATGCTTGGAACACCATCTCTGATTAAAGTTCCTGTCTTAGGGTTGATTTTGATAACATTTGTATCAGGAACCTGTTTTGCACATACTAAAATTTTGAATGCCATTTGTATTTCCTCCTTCTTCCTTATTTGAATATCTGACCTGCGATAACGATCTTCTGAACTTCTGAAGTACCTTCGTAGATTTCAGTGATCTTAGCGTCTCTCATCATTCTTTCTACCGGATAATCCTTAGTATATCCGTAACCGCCGTGAAGCTGTACAGCCTTGGTAGTTACATACATTGCTGTTTCTGCTGCAAACAGCTTAGCCATTGCAGAGTACATACCATACTTGAGATGTCTGTCTTTCATGTCGGCAGCCTGATATATTAACAGTCTTGCAGCTTCTATCTGAGTTCTCATGTTAGCCATTTCGAACTGAAGAGCCTGCATCTGGGATAATTTCTTACCAAACTGTTTTCTTGCTTTCATGTATTCTACTGTTACATCGAAAGCACCCTGAGCTATACCTAATGCCTGTGAAGCGATACCGATACGTCCGCCATCAAGTGTTGACATAGCTACTTTGAATCCGTCTCCAACGTTTCCTAAAATTCTATCCTTTGGAATTGTGCAGTTCTGGAAAATAAGCTCTGTAGTTGATGATGCACAGATACCCATCTTATCCTCTGTCTTACCGATTGAGAATCCTTCATCGCCTTTTTCGATGATGAATGCACTAATGCCGCCTCTTGTGCCTTTTTTCTTGTCTGTCATAGCCATTACAACGAATGTGTCTGCATATCCGCCGTTTGTAATGAAAACTTTAGCTCCATTGATAACCCAATTGTCACCTACGAGCTCAGCTCTTGTCTGCTGTCCGCCTGCATCTGTACCTGCATTAGGCTCAGTAAGACCGAAAGCTCCAAGCTTCCTGCCTGATAAAAGATCTGGAAGATATGCTTTTTTCTGATCTTCTGTACCCCATGCAAAAATAGGCCAGCAGCACAGTGATGTGTGAGCTGAACAGATAACAGCTGTTGATGCACAGACTCTTGCTAATTCCTCAACTGTAATAGCATATGAGATGTGATCTCCGCCTGCTCCTTCATACTCTGTAGGGAAAGGAATTCCCAGCAGTCCGTATTTACCCATTTTTTCTACTGTTTCAGTAGGAAATCTGTGTTCCTGGTCGATTTCAGCTGCTAAAGGTTCAACTTCAGTTTCAGCGAATTCTCTAACCATTTTTCTTACGAATTCTTGTTCCTTCGTTAGTTGAAAGTTCATGTAAATGCCTCCTTAATTATTAACGGTCATAATGACCGCAGTTTACGTTGATATATAATCCTTGTTACAGAATTAACACACTATTATTAGTAAACCATTTTTGTACACAATATGCAACCCTTTTTGCATTAAAGACAAACTAATGTTAAAAACACATACATGTAGTAC
>CAVAON010000103.1:0-6447 GCA_963590215.1 Anaerovoracaceae bacterium
TCCGCTGAAGCTTACTCCAAGCACGGCTTTAACATTCACGGCGTTGTCTTTGATGAGCTTCATACCCAGCCCAACAGAAAGCTTTTTGATGTTATGACAAAGGGCTCCGGGGATGCCAGAATGCAGCCGCTGTATTTCCTCATCACCACTGCCGGTACCGACACCAACAGCATCTGCTACGAAACCCATCAGAAGGCTAAGGACATCCTGGAAGGCAGAAAGATTGATCCTACCTTCTACCCGGTGATCTATGGTGCGGATGAATCGGACGACTGGACAGATCCGAAGGTCTGGAAGAAAGCGAATCCTTCTCTTGGAATTACCGTCGGCATCGATAAGGTAAAGGCCGCCTGCGAGTCAGCAAAGCAAAATCCCGGAGAGGAAAACTCCTTCCGGCAGCTTCGATTGAACCAATGGGTGAAGCAGGCCGTGCGCTGGATGCCGATGGAAAAATGGGATGCCTGCTCCTTTGCCATAAACCCGGATGATCTGGAAGGGCGGGTCTGCTACGGCGGCCTGGACCTTTCCTCCACAACGGACATCACTGCCTTCGCTCTGGTATTTCCTCCCCAGGATGAAGATGATAAATATGCGATTCTCCCATACTTCTGGGTACCGGAGGATACGTTGGAGCTCAGAGTTCGACGTGATCATGTTCCCTATGATGTCTGGGAGCGACAAGGCTTCCTGCAAACCACAGAAGGCAATGTCGTCCACTACGGCTACATTGAGAAATTCATTGAGCGACTTGGTGAAAAATACAACATCCGTGAGATTGCATTCGACCGCTGGGGAGCTGTCCAGATGGTGCAAAACCTGGAAGGCATGGGCTTTACCGTGGTTCCCTTTGGCCAGGGCTTCAAAGATATGAGCCCACCTACCAAGGAGCTCATGAAACTGACTCTGGAAGAACGTCTGGCCCACGGAGGCCATCCGGTGTTGCGCTGGATGATGGATAACATTTATATCCGCACAGACCCTGCCGGAAATATTAAGGCCGACAAGGAAAAATCCACAGAAAAGATTGATGGCGCGATTGCCACCATCATGGGACTGGACCGCGCGATCCGCTGCGGCAATGACACCGGTGCTTCTGTCTACGATGACAGAGGCATTTTGTTTATCTAAAGGGAAAACGATGATCACATTACTATTGCTTGGACTGATTGTGCTGCGTGAAGGCATCAATCAGGGAATTGGAGGTTTTGATGAATATACTTAGCGGACTTTTTAAATCTCGCGATAAGCCGCAAAACAACCTAAACGGCTCCGGCTATCGCTTTTTCTTTGGTGGCACCACTTCCGGCAAGGCAGTCAATGAACGATCTGCCATGCAGATGACTGCTGTATATGCCTGTGTGCGAATCCTGTCGGAATCCATCGCCTGCCTGCCGGTACACCTTTATCAATACAAGGAAGCTGGCAGCAAGGAAAAGGCCCTCTCGCATCCACTTTATAAAATCCTACATGATGAGCCCAATCCGGAAATGACATCCTTTGTCTTTCGGGAGACCTTGATGACGCACCTTCTGCTATACGGCAACGCCTACGCGCAGATTATTCGCAACGGCAAAGGTCAGGTCGTCGGGCTCTATCCGCTGATGCCTAATCGTATGACGGTGGATCGTGATGAGCACGGCCATCTCTACTACCAATATCAGATGCAGGAATCGGATGCACCAACCATGAAAACCGGAACCGTAACGCTTCGCCCTTCGGATGTGCTTCACGTACCGGGCCTTGGCTTTGATGGTCTGGTCGGCTACTCGCCGATTGCAATGGCCAAGAACGCCATCGGTCTTTCCATCGCCACTGAGGAATATGGTGCTAAGTTCTTTGCAAATGGTGCCACTCCCGGAGGCTTGCTGGAATATCCCGGCACGGTAAAAAATCCGGATGCCATAAGGGAGAGCTGGAACAAGGGCTTCTCCGGCAGCAATTCTCATAAGATTGCAATCCTGGAGGAAGGCATGCACTACACGCCCATCTCCATCAGCCCGAATGAAGCACAGTTCCTGGAAACACGTAAATTTCAGATTGATGAAATCGCTCGAATCTTTAGAGTCCCGCCTCATATGGTAGGTGACCTGGAGAAGTCGAGCTTTTCTAATATTGAGCAGCAATCCCTGGAATATGTGAAGTACACGCTAGAGCCCTGGATCGTTCGTTGGGAACAGGCTCTGAACCGTGCCCTTCTATCTGATTCAGAGAAGGCTGCTTATTTCGTCAAGTTCAATGTAGATGGCCTGCTACGCGGCGATTACCAGAGCCGCATGAACGGTTACGCTACAGCCCGGCAAAACGGGTGGATGTCTGCCAATGATATCCGAGAGCTTGAAAACCTGGACCGCATCCCAGCTGAGCTTGGTGGTGACCTATATCTCATCAACGGCAACATGACCAAACTCGAAGATGCAGGAATATTTGCAGCTACTACTTCTGCTGCTGGAAAGGAGGACGATTCCAATGAAGAAGTTTTGGAACTGGAAGAATCAGACACAGACCAATCAGGAGACACAGGAAACAGTGACAACAAGGACGCTATTCCTGAACGGAACCATCGCCGAGGAAAGCTGGTTTGATGATGACATCACGCCTGCCCTTTTTAAGGAGGAACTGGTTAGTGGGTCCGGCGACATTACCGTCTGGATCAATTCACCCGGCGGCGACTGTGTGGCTGCTGCCCAAATCTACAACATGCTGATGGATTACAAAGGTAACGTCACCGTCAAGATTGATGGCATTGCTGCCTCTGCTGCATCTGTCATCGCCATGGCTGGTACCAAGGTGCTGGTCTCTCCGGTATCAATGCTGATGATCCATAATCCGGCCACCATGGCCTTCGGTGATTCCGCCGAAATGCAAAAAGCCATCGCCATGCTGGATGAAGTCAAAGAATCCATCATCAATGCTTATGAAATCAAAACCGGTATGAGCCGCGCTAAGATTTCTCATCTGATGGATGCTGAGACATGGATGAATGCCAACATGGCCATTGAACTTGGCTTTGCTGACGAGGTTATGACACGCAATACAGATGAAGCTGACATTGCACCACCTGCTGCCTCTGCTTCCTTCTCCCGCGCGGCTGTCACCAACTCTCTCATCGAGAAACTGGCAGCCAAATGCCATATCCCGGCAAAGCCTGCTGAACCTGTTATTCCTGAGCGCTCTGTAGATAGCCTTATGGAGCGCCTTGACCTTATCAAACAACACATTTAATGGAGGTAAATTACTATGACTATTAATGAACTTCGCGAAAAGCGTAATAATGCATGGAATGCCGCTAAGGCATTTCTGGATTCTCATCGTACCGAGAAAGGTACCCTCACCGCAGAGGATGATGCAACCTACACCAAGATGGAGCAGGACATCGCCGACCTTGGCAAGGAAATCGCCCGTCTGGAACGCCAGGAAGCACTGGATGCAGAGCTTTCCAAGCCGGTAAATACTCCTCTTACTTCTAAGCCTTCCGCTGCGACTCAGCCGGATATGAAAACCGGACGTGCATCCGATGCCTACAAGGCCGGTATGCTCACTGCCCTTCGTTCTAACTTTAAGCAGATCTCTAACGTGCTTCAGGAAGGTGTGGACGCAGATGGTGGTTATCTGGTACCGGATGAGTACGATCATCGCTTGATTGATGTCCTCACTGAGGAAAATATCATGAGAAAGCTTGGCCACAAGATCACCACTTCCGGCGAGCACAAGATTAACATTGCGGCGACAAAGCCTGCAGCTGCATGGCTTGAGGAAGGTGGCGCACTCTCTTTCGGTGATGCGACCTTCGACCAGATCCTTTTGGATGCCCATAAGCTTCATGTGGCCATCAAGGTAACAGAGGAGCTTCTTTACGACAACGCCTTCAACCTGGAGAGCTACATCATCGACATGTTCGGTAAGGCTCTGGCTAATGCCGAGGAGGACGCATTCCTCAACGGCTCCGGTGTCGGTCAGCCTCTTGGCCTCTTCGCTGCAACTGGTGGTGGCACGGCCGCTATTTCCACCGCATCCCTTACTGCAGATGATGTAATCAAGCTTGTGTATGCACTGAAGCGTCCTTATCGTAAGAACGCCAAGTTCATCATGAACGACCAGACCATCGCATCCATCCGACAGCTCAAGGACAACAACGGTGCCTATATGTGGCAGCCTTCCCTCGTTGCCGGTGAGCCGGACAAGCTCCTGGGCTACGACGTCTACACATCTCCGTTCTGCCCTGCTGAAAAGGTCGCCTTCGGTGATTACAGCTACTACAACATCGGTGATCGAGGCACTCGTTCCTTCAAGCAGCTCACGGAGCTCTTCGCTGGAAACGGCATGATCGGCTATGTTGCCAAGGAACGTGTGGATGGCAAGCTCATCCTTCCGGAGGCCGTGCAGATCCTTACCATTACTGGTGGTACAAAGGCAGCCAAGGCCTAAGGAAACCTAATTTTGAGGTGGCATCATTCGAATGAGTGATGCTGCCTTTTCTATATTTTTGCGAATGGAGGCGATGAGAAATGCTCATTACACTGGAAGAAATGAAGAATTATCTGCGAGTGGATTTTGATGATGACGACGCTCTCATCGAAACTCTGATCACAGCTGCATCCAGGATCTGCATGGATATTCTTCGCACGAAAGATCCTGATGAACTCTCTGCTTGCGAGAATGCCAAGGCAGCCGTTTTTTATACGGTCGCATATCTATATGAGCACCGGGAGGATGCAGATCATCATGCTTTGACTATCACACTGCGCTCTCTGCTATTCGGTGCCAGGAAGGAGGTCTTCTGATGAACATTGAACTATTAAATGTCCGCATCTTCATCACCAAAAATGAAGTGACGGTGGATGCCATCGGAAACCATAAAAACGACTGGGTGCCCTACTATACCTGCTATGCGACAGTGAGCTCCGAAGCAGGCAAGGAAGATACGGATGCCGGAATGATTGTAGACGATACGAAGGTCGATCTTACCATCAGGTGGTGCAAGAAAGCCGCCGCTCTGGATTCCACGCATTACCGGGTGGAATTTAATGGTGCACTCTATGACATCACAGCCATCGACCACATGAACTACAAGAGAAAATGCATCAAACTCTCCTGCCAGAAAGTGAGGCGCTGACAATGGCAACAGAACGAGTAAGCATTGGCCAGCTGGCGGATGCGATTATGGATGGTCTTGAGGAATATGCCAACCTTGCTACGGATGAGCTAAAAGCATCTGTCCGCAAGGCTGGTAAAACCGTCAAGGATGAGATTTCAACTACTGCTCCAAAGGACACCGGAAAATATGCAAAGAGCTGGGCCGTGAAAACCCAGAAGGAAACATCCAACTCCCTGGAGCTGGTGGTCCATTCCAAGAATCGCTACCAGCTGGCCCACCTTCTGGAATTTGGCCATGCGAAACGCGGTGGTGGCCGTGTTGCTGCGCAGCCTCATATCGCACCAGCAGAAGAAAAGGCCATCGATACCTTGGAACGTGAAATTGAAAAGGCACTGGGAGGATAACACATGGAGAAACTAATCGAAATCATGAATAAGATTGGGATTCCCTTTGCCTACGATCACTTCGCAGAGGGCGAAAGTCCTGATCCGCCATTTATCTGTTACCTTACACCAAACAGCGATAACTTCGCAGCTGATGGAAAGGTCTACTACAAGATAAATGAGATCCACATCGAACTGTATACCGACTGTAAGGACTTGTCGGCAGAGCAGAAATTAGAGGACGTGCTGGATGCCTATGACATCTATTACGAAAAATCCGAAACCTGGATTGAATCCGAGAAACTATATGAAGTCCTGTACACATTTGAAATGGAGGTAAACTGATATGCCTAAGAAAAATAAGGTGAAATTTAATATCCGTAACGTGCATTATGCTTTGCAGAATGTTGCGGAGGATGGAGCCATTACCTTTGCGACACCAGTTCCAATGCCTGGTGCAGTATCTCTTTCCCTGGATGCAAATGGTGAGCCGAGCACGTTCTATGCAGACGGCTGTGCCTACTACATCATCAGCAATAACATGGGCTACGAGGGTGATCTGGAGCTTGCCATGCTGCCTGAGTCCTTCCGTACCGATGTGCTGAAGGAGGAGTTGGATACCAATAAGGTACTGGTGGAGAATGCTAATGTGGAGGTACAGAACTTTGCATTGCTCTTTGAGTTTGATGGTGACATCAAGAAGATCCGTCACGTGCTGTATAACTGTGCGGCAAGCCGTCCGAGCATTGAATCTCAGACCAATGAAGATGAGATCGAGGTAAAGACCGAGACTCTTTCTATCACGGCCACTCCTCTGGCAAACGGCTATGTGAAGGCCAAGACCGGAGACAGCACCACAGATACGATCTATGCCGATTGGTACAAGTCTGTGTATATGCCGACTGATGAGGATACGGCATCTGATGCGGCAGCTCAGTCTGTTGCTTCTGCCAAGGCCGTGGCTAACAC
>CAVAON010000104.1:0-2309 GCA_963590215.1 Anaerovoracaceae bacterium
CCACGGTTATCTTTTCAAAGTGAACTAAAAATCACCGCGAAAAGCGCCTTAAGAGCCGGATGGCTCTTTTGGTCGTATAGCACACATTTCCTGCAGTATTCCTCCCGAATATTTGTGTAGCATATGCCTCCGAATTGAGTTGATATATATGTATATTAGAGCGAATATGTACATACCGAAAGGGAAAACAAACACATTCAAGGAGGACAAACACATGTGGCACGAAGGAAAAATTGAGATCCCAACAGCAGAAGGAACCAAGATTGCAAGATACCAGGTCAAAGCCTACGAGGAAGGCAGCATGTACGGCATCAACGAAGGCAAGATCAGCAAGCTTTGGATCAAGCTGGATGGCAAGGTGATTGCGAACTACGACAGAGGCTGGGACGTAAAGCCTGATGAAAAAGACCAGGCTGAGCAGATTGCCTACTGCATCATCTTAGAAAATTACAACTAAGGAGAAAAGAAACAGAAGATTCCCGAAGGACCGCCCACAAGGGCGTGTTCCTCGTTATACGATATATTTTTGATGACGGTCGCACCGATATGGTGGCGGCTTATTTTTATGCCTTGGAGGTGAGAAATTGAAGAAACTGAAGAAATACAAGCCTACCAAGTTCATGGTAAAGGGTTCTCATTACGATAAGGAGCAGGCAGATTACGTTGTTTCCTTCATTGAGTGCCTCTGCCATACCAAGGGCCGGTGGGCAGGAAAGCCTTTCTATCTGATGCCTTGGCAGGAGCAAATCATCCGGGATATCTTCGGGACGCTGAAAGCAGATGGAAAAAGGCAGTTTACTACAGCCTACATTGAGATACCTAAGAAGAATGGAAAGTCCGAGCTTGCGGCTGCCGTTGCACTGTATCTTCTCTTTGGAGACGGAGAGGCATCACCGGAGGTTTACGGTGCGGCTGCTGACCGCGCCCAGGCTTCCATCGTTATGGATGTGGCTGCGAGAATGACGAAAATGACTCCGGCGCTCAGTAAGCGGAGCAAGATCCTTACAGCGAATAAGAAGATCATCTGCAATTCCAACAACGGATTCTATCAAGTGCTTTCTGCAGAGGTTGGCACAAAGCATGGACTGAATGTATCCGGCTTGGTTTTGGATGAAGTTCATGCTCAGCCGAATCGAAAACTGTACGATGTCCTTACCAAAGGTTCCGGTGATGCGAGAGAGCAGCCACTGTATTTCCTTATCACCACAGCCGGAAATGATCAGAACAGCATCTGCTGGGAACTGCATCAGAAAGCACTCGATATTCTTGAAGGCAGAAAGATAGATCCGACATTCTATCCCGTGATTTACGGTGCATCGGATTCCGAGGACTGGACGGACCCTAAGGTGTGGGAAAAAGCGAATCCTTCCCTTGGCGAGACGATCACCATGGATAAAGTGGTGGCGGCCTGCGAGTCGGCAAAGCAGAATCCTGGAGAAGAGAACTCCTTTAGGCAGCTGAGGCTTAATCAGTGGGTGAAGCAGTCCATTCGCTGGATGCCGATGGACAAGTGGGATGCCTGCAATTTCCCTGTGGACGAGGATGAGCTGGAAGGGCGTGTCTGCTATGGCGGTCTTGACCTTTCCAGTACAACGGATATCACGTCCTTCGTGTTGGTGTTTCCACCTATCGATGAAGATGACAAATATGTCGTTCTGCCATATTTCTGGATTCCGGAAGATAACCTGGAACTTAGAGTCAGACGTGACCATGTCCCTTACGATGTGTGGGAGAAAAAAGGAGTACTTCAGACTACGGAAGGAAATGTGGTTCATTACGGCTATATCGAGAAATTCATCGAGAGTCTTGGTGAGAGATACAACATCCGTGAGATTGCATTCGACCGCTGGGGAGCGGTGCAGATGGTGCAGAACCTTGAGGGCATGGGATTTACGGTAGTTCCCTTCGGACAGGGATTTAAAGATATGTCCCCTCCGACCAAAGAACTGATGAAGCTCGTTCTGGAAAAGAAGATCGCTCACGGAGGACATCCCGTCCTTCGTTGGAACATGGATAACATCTTCATCCGAACAGACCCTGCCGGAAATATCAAGGCAGACAAAGAGAAATCAACAGAGAAGATAGACGGTGCCATTGCTACGATCATGGCGCTGGACAGGGCAATTCGATGTGGAAATGACACTTCTGAAAGCGTGTATGACACAAGAGGGCTGTTGGTATTTTAACTACAGTTTGTACCAAAGTGCAAATAATGCTTGACGCTTTGTGCCAAGGTGCATATAATAAAAACACAGGTTGGCACAAGGTGCAGAAAGGTGGATGTTAAGATGCCATTATTAAAACTTTCA
>CAVAON010000104.1:2319-2853 GCA_963590215.1 Anaerovoracaceae bacterium
GAAGATAGACGGTGCCATTGCTACGATCATGGCGCTGGACAGGGCAATCCGATGTGGAAATGATATAGGCGAAAGCGTGTATGACACAAGAGGGCTATTGGTATTTTGAGAAAGCGCAAAATAAAATTCAGGGAATGCTTTTTTCTGGTATAATATCTGTAAATATTAGAAAAGGGAGTGGTTTTATGGATATCGATAGCTTTTGGAGAAAGCTAAAAGAATACGAAGGAGAAATATTTCACACTGTCACAGGATTGGAGTTTACGTATAGCTTTGAGAGTGAAAATGCTATAAAAGTCAGTCGTGCAGAACAGCTTCTAACAAAAAATAATTTTAATAAGGCAATTGAGCATCTTCCATTGGATGGACCGGGAGAAATATCAAAAATTGTCAGGGGTTCTGCTTATGTATTCAGTCTCTTGACAGATTCCAGAATGCAGGAAAGCTAATAAGTTAGTAAATAGTGAACAGCGAAGCATCTATCAGAAATGGTAGGTGCTTTTCTTATGCACTTTTTTTGAGGTGAAATAACAT
>CAVAON010000104.1:2863-6249 GCA_963590215.1 Anaerovoracaceae bacterium
ATATCTATCTCAGAACGGATCCTGCAGGAAACATCAAGGCTGATAAGTCGAAATCTACGGAAAAGATAGACGGTGCTATCGCAACAATCATGGCACTGGACAGAGCAATCCGTTGCGGTAACGATGCAGGCGAAAGTGTGTATGACACAAGAGGATTACTCGTTTTTTGAGGTGAAACAACATGGTGACAATGGCATTTATCGGACTGATTGTGCTTTGCGAGGGCATCAATCAGGGAATAGGAGGTGGCTATGGGAATCTTTAGCGGATTATTTCGGAGCAGGGATGCTCCTACAAACTCTACAGCCGGCAGTGCCTACCGCTTCTTCATGGGCGGCAGCACAGCCGGAAAGAATGTCAATGAACGTTCTGCCATGCAGATGACAGCGGTGTATTCCTGTGTGCGAGTCCTCTCTGAGGCTGTTGCAGGACTTCCACTTCATCTTTACAGATACACGGACGGCGGCAGCAAGGAGAAAGCCATCGATCATCCGCTGTATTTCGTACTGCATGATGAGCCAAACCCGGAGATGACATCATTTGTATTCCGGGAAACGCTCATGACGCATCTGCTTCTCTGGGGCAATGCTTATGCCCAGATCATCCGTAACGGCAAGGGTGAGGTGGTAGCTTTGTATCCGCTTATGCCTAACCGCATGACGGTAGACAGGGATGAGCGAGGACAGCTCTACTATGAATATCAGACCTCAACCGATGAAGCAAGGACCACAAAGGGCGGTACGGTAAGGCTGCGGCCAACCGATGTACTCCACGTTCCCGGACTTGGCTTTGATGGTTTGGTGGGATATTCACCTATCGCTATGGCAAAGAACGCCATCGGTCTTGCGATTGCTGCAGAGGAATATGGCAGTAAGTTTTATGCCAATGGTGCTGCACCGAGCGGTGTGCTTGAGCATCCGGGGACATTGAAGGATCCGTCCAAGGTCAGAGACAGCTGGACGCAGACCTTCGGAGGAAGCGGTAATGCCCACAAGATTGCCGTGCTCGAGGAGGGAATGAAGTACACACCGATTTCCATTTCTCCTAATGAGGCACAGTTCCTCGAAACAAGAAAATTTCAGATCAATGAGATAGCTCGAATTTTCCGAGTGCCGCCGCATATGGTCGGTGACCTGGAGAAGTCGAGCTTTTCTAATATAGAACAGCAGTCTCTGGAATTTGTGAAATACACCTTAGAGCCGTGGCTTGTGAGATGGGAGCAATCGATGGCAAGAGTGCTGATTTCACCGAATGACAAAGCTGACTACTTTATCAAGTTCAATGTGGACGGACTGCTTCGAGGTGACTACCAGAGCCGCATGGACGGCTATGCTACCGCACGGCAGAACGGCTGGATGTCTGCAAATGACATTAGAGAATTAGAGAACCTCGACCGTATCCCTGCCGAGGATGGCGGTGACCTTTATCTCATCAACGGCAACATGACCAAATTAGCTGACGCAGGTATTTTTGCTGCAGACAGCGGAAAGGAGAACGAATCGGATGGAGAAGTTTTGGAAGTGGAAGAACAGGACAGTGACGAATCAGGAAACGCAGGAGCAGAGCCTGGAGAGGACACTGTTTCTAAACGGCACCATCGCAAGCGAAAGCTGGTTTGATGATGACGTCACACCACAGCTTTTTAAGGATGAACTGAACAGCGGAAGTGGAGACATCACCGTCTGGATCAATTCACCCGGTGGTGACTGTGTGGCGGCTGCCCAGATCTATAACATGCTTATGGATTATAAGGGCAATGTTACGGTGAAAATTGATGGTATTGCGGCATCGGCGGCATCCGTCATTGCGATGGCAGGTACGAAGGTGATGATGAGCCCGGTATCTATGCTTATGATCCATAATCCCATGACAGTAGCTGCCGGAAACACAGAAGAGATGGAGAGAGCAATCTCGATGCTTTCCTCCGTGAAGGATTCCATCATCAATGCCTATGAGATCAAGACGGGACTTAGCCGTGCTAAGTTGTCCCATCTCATGGATGCAGAGACCTGGATGGATGCAAACAGTGCCGTGGAGATGGGATTCGCAGATGAGATCTGGCAGAGAGATTCTGCAGAGGACATCGAAGTGCCACAGGTCAAAAATGTGTATTCCCGCACGGCAGTTACCAATTCCCTAATGGATAAGATCGCTGCTAAGTGCAGGATCGAGAAACCAGAACAGAAAACTACGGCTGACTCCCTTATGGAGCGGCTGGAACTCATTAAAAATTGGAGGTAAACGATTATGACTATTTTAGAACTTCGTGAAGCAAGAAATAAGGCATGGCAGGGTGCAAAGGCATTCGTTGAGAGCAAGCGTGATAAGGACGGTCTGCTTTCTGAGGAGGATGCTAAGACCTATGCCGAGATGGAAAAGAAGATCAAGGACTACGGTGCTGAGATCGAGCGTATGGAGCAGATGGAGGCTCTGGAGAATGAGCTGAAGAAGCCGGTGACCACTCCGATCGTAGCAAAGCCGATGGCTGCGGATGTAAAGCCGGAGAAGAAGGGCCGTGCATCCGATGAGTATAAGTCTGGCATGCTGACCGCCCTTCGTACCAATTTTAAGCAGATCTCCAATGTTCTGCAGGAAGGTGTGGATGCAGACGGCGGCTATCTTGTGCCGGAGGAGTATGATCATCGTCTTATTCAGGCACTTGAGGGCGAGAACATCATGCGTAAGCTTTCCACCCACATCACCACGTCTGGAGAGCATAAGATCAATATCGCAGCTACTAAGCCTGCAGCTGCATGGATCGAGGAGGGTGGTGCACTTTCTTTCGGTGATGCGACCTTCGATCAGATCCTCCTGGATGCTCATAAGCTCCATGTAGCGATCAAGGTAACAGAGGAGCTTCTCTATGATAATGCCTTCGGTCTTGAAAGCTACATCATTGATATGTTCGGTAAGGCTCTCGCTAATGCCGAGGAGGATGCCTTCCTTAACGGTACCGGAGTCGGTCAGCCGCTTGGACTATTTGCAGACAAGGGCGGTGGTACTGTGGCAAAAACTGTAACGGCACTTAACGCTGATGAGGTCATTAATCTTGTGTATGCTCTTAAGCGTCCGTATCGTAAGAATGCTAAGTTCATCATCAATGATCAGCTGATCGCACAGATCCGTACTCTGAAGGACAACAACGGAGCCTATATGTGGCAGCCTTCTCTTACTTCCGGTGAGCCGGATAAGTTCTTGGGCTACGATGTCTATACTTCCCAGTATGCACCGACCGATGCGATCGCTTTCGGTGATTACAAGTACTACAACATCGGTGACCGCGGCACCCGTTCCTTCAAGCAGCTCAACGAGCTCTTTGCAGGCAACGGTCTGATCGGCTATGTTGCCAAGGAACGTGTGGATGGCAAGCTCATCCTTCCGGAGGC